>NZ_MWQI01000010.1 GCF_002210345.1 Fibrobacter sp. UWB4
CAGGCTGTGAAAATCGCCTGGGCTGCCGCTGCCGATGGCCTCGAAGCCAACGACGCCGATGGGGAAGCATTCGCATTCACGACGGTTAAGGCGTAATTGTCATCCCCGCGAAGGCGGGGATTTCCCAGCCAAACCAGAAATACTTTATCCCCGGAATCTAAAATTCCGGGGATATTTTTATATTCATATGAAGTTGTTTTGCTCCAATGTTTATTGATGTATTGTGATAAATTATGCTGAGCTTTATAAAGTATTCCTGGATTCTTATATTATTTGCTGCTTGTGCATCAAGTAATTTAGAACCGTCTAAAGAATTGTCAAAAGTCCCTCCGCAAAGTGAATATAGAACGGAGTTAGTTCCTCCGACTGGTGTGGGCTATTATGTTGATTTTTACGGTCGTATTAGTGACGAAGAAATATCGTGGAAAGATAAGGGGTTTTATATTCTTTTTGATAAAGATGACCAAAAGAAAATAGGCTTTATCCCATTAGACTCAAATAAAATTCGTATTTATAAGTTCCTTTACTTCCCATCTTGGGATATTGGATATCCAGATATTGGATTATGTGTAGGAGAAAGTTACACTTCCCAGGAATATGAAAATTTTTTCATGGACAAATGTCGTAAAGAATACTCAATAGACTCTATGGATTACAGACTCGTTATGTCTTATTTTTCTGAAAAAAAGATGTCCATTAAAAAAAGAGGAATTCCTCCACGTGAATGTGTTGGTGAAACATTGAATATCATTTACTATGACGGAAATGAATATCAATATTTCGATATGATAAGTCCTAAGTGTTTTGATAGCGCCTTGAGGAATAATCCTGAGTCTTTTGAGTATAAACTTTTTTATGAGAAAATAGATGGCATTATGAAAGGTGATTTCCAAGAATGCCGATGGGATAAATTTTTAGACCCTGATGTTGTGGAGAAATGTGTGTCAAAATATAGATGATTGTAAAATTTATAACTTTATTTATATTTATACATCATGAAGTATTTCCCGTAAAAAAGAAACCGAACTTCTTTATGTTTCCGGAAGGCTTGTTCCCGAGCCTTTGCGGTAGGGCGCCTCGCGCCAGACGCAAGCGAACGTTATCGTGTGGAAGGATTCTACGGCTGGTTTGCAGGAATCTGATGCAGATGGCGAAAAGGTCTTCGTCGAAGCTGTAAGATAAGTACATCGCAGGAGACAACCTCGCAAGACGAGAGCAGCGGCCACGCTTGCGTGGACATTGCCGAGCCGAAGAGGTTGGGCACGAAGTGCCAAACGCAGGCTGTGAAAATCGCCTGGGCTGCCGCTGCCGATGGCCTCGAAGCCAACGACGCCGACGGAGAGGCATTCAGCTTCACGACGGTAAAAGCCTAGTAAGGCGAGAGTCGCGCAATTGTCATCCTGAACCCATTCGACAGGCTCAGGGTAAACTCCGAGGCGTATCCTCGAAGTCGAAGGATCCAGACCCAAAATTCTTTATCCTCGGAATCTTAATTCCGAGGATATTTTTATATTCGTAACACAATGAAGTTTATTCGTACTCTCGTTCTTCTTTTTGTTCTACTTTTGCCGGATTATTCCTTGGCGCAGGTAGATTCAGTTTACACACCTAAGAAAAAAACTTCAGATTATATACCAACACCTCTTGGGTTAGAGGCGGGTGGTGGAAGTATGTTCATGGCGGGGCTGGAATGGGGGTCTCCTTTAAGTTTAGTCTATGCACAGGTACGTCCTGGAATTGCGGATGGTCTATGGACGCCGGATTATGCAATTTTATGGTCCATTCGTACCAGGTATGTTTATGATTACATTGATCATGAACATGGCGCTTTGCTTTATCCGAATATTCAATACCTGCGTGGTCTCTTTTTCGGCATTGCCGTTGGCCCTCAGGTGGGGTGGTTTTCTTCAACGGGATTTGACTATGGAGTATCCGCCCGTTTGGACTTGATAGGCATATTCAATGTCGAAATTGGTTATTTTTTCGAAAAAAAGACCCCTTACGTGAGTTTCCTGTTCTCGTTTTCCATTTTGAGATTTGGACCTTTCGATCCCTAATTAACTATGTCTATCATCAACGAAATTCAAAAAGCGCTTTTTGCAAAACAGGATTTAAAGTTCAAGGCTTTTCATAGCAAGCTTATCCCGAAGACGGATGCAAAGTCGATTATCGGTGTGCGCACTCCAGATTTGCGTGCAATCGCCAAGGAATACGCAGGTCACTCTGATGTGGAAAAATTCTTGACTGCGCTCCCGCATAAATATTACGACGAAAATCAAGTCCATGCATTTATCTTGTCCTTGATTAAGGACTATGATGATTGCGTTTCGCACATCGATGCATTCTTGCCGTATGTGGATAACTGGGCGACCTGCGACCAGATGCGCCCCAAGGCTTTTGCGAAAGCTGCAAACCGCAAACGCCTTTTGAAAGATGTTGAGCGCTGGATGAAAGCTCCCGTGACGGATGTTTACACGATGCGCTTTGGCATTGAATCGCTGATGTCGTTCTTTCTGGACGATGACTTTGACCCAAAGTTCTTGAAATGGGTCGCGAAAATCCGCAGCGAGGAATACTACCTCAATATGATGATCGCGTGGTTCTTTGCGACGGCACTTGCAAAGCAGTACGAGGCGACACTCCCGTTCATTGAAAAACATGCGCTTGATACATGGACGCATAACAAGACTATCCAGAAGGCGATTGAAAGCTATCGCATTACCGATGAGCAGAAAGCATATCTGAAGACCTTAAAATTATAGTATCTTTAAAATATGATTGATTATACCGTACAGACCGTAAAAACTGACAATTTTGAAATGGACTACCTCAAGTTTGGCACGGGCGCGCGTACGCTCGTGTTGCTGCCGGGGATGAGCCTCAAGAGTACGATGGGCATTGCCTCGATGGTGGTGGATTCGTACAAGATATTTGCAGACGATTTTACGGTTTACATGTTCGACCGCAAAAAGAATTTTGGCGAATCGTACCTGATGGAAGAGATGGCTGCTGACACTGCCGAAGCGATGGATGCTCTTGGCATTGAATGCGCCTGCATCATTGGAATTTCGCAGGGTGGCATGATTTCGCAAATCATTGCGGAACAGAACCCGCAGAAGGTCGAACGTTTGGCGCTCGGCTGCAGTGCCTCCCGCTTGAACGATATGTCTCGAGCCGTGATGACGGAATGGAAACGCCTCGCGGATGCCCGCGATATCGAATCCCTCTGCTCGAATTTCATCGACAAGGTTTTTTCTGAGGAAACCGTTCGCAAGTACAAGAGGAGCCTGATGCGCATGAACACGAACGCCACAGAACAGGACATGGCTCGATTCTGCGTCTTGGCTAAGGCTTGCCTTGCGTTCGAAGCGTACGAAGGACTCTCTAAGCTCAAGTGCCCGACATTGATTCTCGGAGCCGAGCTGGACCAGGTCTTGGGCGTAATTGCATCCCGCGAAATCGCTGAAGTGCTAAAGCAAAATGGTGTGCCTGTGGAACTCTACATTTACGAAAAATACGGTCACGCCGCCTACGACGAAGCCCCGGATTTCCGCTCGAGGATTTTGGAATTCTTGAAAAAGTAGTGGGGGCGTTGCGGGGAACTCCCCGCTCGTGGGGGTGATGTAAGACCAATGGAGATCCCCGCTTTCGCGGGGATGACATGGGGCTGCAATCAGGGGGATTCTTCCCCCTCCTATAAAATAAAAGCGTATTTTTGCGCACTTCCTACCCCCAAAAAAACACCTTTTTCTGCATTTCCTTCCTACTTCCAACTATTTTCATTGTTTTTAAGCATATTCTTTCGTCTCTCGTCTTTCGTCTTTCGTCTATCTTTTCTATCTTTGCACTCGTCCAAGCAATATCGCTTGGGCATAAACAATCACCGGCTTGCAAGAGTCGCTTCGGTGGCGCGGTAATTTTAACTTCGCTTTGTGGCTTAATTGCAGTCCGGGTAGTAACAACCGAAAAGGAAAATATACTATGGCTAATTTGCCTTCCGTCGAAGATCTGCTTGCAGCAGGCTCCCACTTTGGTCACCAGACTCAGCGCTGGAACCCGAAAATGAAACCGTACATCTTGGCAGAAAAGAACGGCATCTACGTTCTCAACCTCTCCAAGACTCGTGACCTCCTCGAAGAAGCTGCTAAGGCTGCTGCCAAGATTTCTGAATCTGGCAAGACCGTGCTCTTCGTTGGCACGAAGCCGACTGCACGTCAGTGCGTGCTCGACGCTGCTGCTACCTGCAACCAGTTCTCCGTCACCAACCGTTGGTTGGGCGGTATGCTCACGAACTTCCAGACTGTCCGCAAGTCCATCAAGAAGATTGACAAGATCGACACCATGGAACAGGACGGCACCTTCCAGGCTCTCTCCAAGAAGGAAGTCCTCGACAAGACTCGTGAACGCGCCAAGCTCCTCGACGTGTTCGGTGGTATCCGTGAAATGGTGAACCTCCCGGGCCTTCTCGTCGTGACCGACCTCGCTCACGAAAAGATCGCTGTTGCAGAAGCTCGCCGTCTCCACATTCCTATCATCGGCATCTGCGACACGAACGTCGATCCGACCCTCGTGGACTACCCGATTCCGGCAAACGACGACGCTGTGAAGTCCCTCAAGCTCATTGTGGACTACATCGCTGCTAACGTCAAGCCGCGCGTCGCTGCTGAAAAGAAGGAATCCAAGGAAGAAGTGAAGAAGTTCGACAACGGCGAGGACAAGTAATATGCAGATTACCGCTTCCCTCGTTAACGAACTCCGCCAGAAGACTGGCGTCGGCATGATGCAGTGCAAGAAGGCACTCACCGAAACTGACGGCGATATGGAAAAGGCTTTGGAACTCCTCCGCAAGCAGGGTGCTGCTGTTGCTGCAAAGCGCGCAGACAAGGCTGCTAAGGAAGGCCGCGTCTATCTTATCGAAACCGCAGAAAAGGCTGCTGCTTTCGAACTCACCTGCGAAACTGAACCGGTTTCCAACAACGACGACTTCGTTGCCCTCGCAGCCCTTGCTACCAAGGCTGTTGAAACTCAGGCAATCGCTTCCGTCGAAGATCTCAAGAACGCTGTCGTTGATGGCGTCAAGATCAATGACCGCCTCCAGGACGTCCTCGTGAAGATTCAGGAAAACATTGACTTCCGCAAGTTCGCAGAAATCAAGAAGGTCCCGAACTCCGTGTTTGGCGTTTACAGCCACATGAAGGGCAAGATCGGTGTTATCACTGAACTCGCTTTCGAAGGCTCTGCTGACGAAGCTGCTCTCAAGCAGGCTGCTAAGGACATCGCTATGCAGGCCGCTGCATTCGCTCCGGTTGCATTGAACGATGCTGCAGTTCCGGCTGAAACGATCGAAAAGGAAAAGGAAATTGCCAAGGCTCAGATCGAAGCTTCTGGCAAGCAGACCAAGCCTGAATTCATGCAGCGCCAGATTGATGGCCGCGTGGCTAAGGTCCTTAAGGAAATCGTTCTCGAAGACCAGGAATTCTTCATGTCTGAAAAGAACCCGAAGAAGCTCTCTGTCAAGGACTACCTCCAGGAAGTCGTTGCAAAGCAGCTCGGCCTTACCAGCTTGAAGGTCGTGAACTTCATCCGCTTCGAACGCGGTAACTAAGTTAGACGAAAGACGAGAGTCTAGAGACGAGAGAAAAAGTAATGAGATTATTTTTCGTCTCTCGTCTGTAGGACCTTTGGTCCGTTCTCTCGTCTGAGAACCTATCTTTATGAAATTGGTCGTCCCATCCGGGGCGGCCAGTTTTTTTATAGTTTATTTTGTATCTTATTACGTACACGTAAGTGAGAAAGGGAAAATGAGAATTTATCTTACATTGACGATTTGTGTTTCGTTGCTTTTACTTGGATGCGGTGGGGCCCAGGTGCAAAGAGGTTCTTTTGAAGCCTTGGTTCCCGATGCGTATACCGGTCCAACATTTGCTATGGACGATGATTCTAGTGCGTGGAAAGTCAATGTGTCGATTCGAAATCCCAATGATAAACATGTGCATTTGAAAGAAATCTGGAACGATACGATTAATGGCTTTGAGTACACCTTGGATCCAGTTGCTGGCGATGTCTACTATGATTTCAAGATATTCCCAGTGGCGGCCTCTATTGACTATTTTGGTAAAAAAACTTTTTTGCTGGGAGGCATCGGTTTTGGACTTGATCCTTTCCCGTATGTACGTGTGACTGCAGGCATAAATGAACGATATTTTGAGTTGGGAGCTTTTGCATCACTAGGATTAGCTAAAGTCTCGTATTCAGTTTATGCCCCTTATATAGATGATCAAGGAAATATGGCTGGAGCGGGAACGAGTTCTAAAGGCGTTATTGAATGCGATGATTGTAGCGAATGGAAATACAATGGGAATTTTGGTTTTTATGTAAACGCATTCCCGTTTAGCGAATTTGCGCTTTCTTATTCTTTCTCGGCATTTTGCCCCTGGTTGTACAACGAATTGCAAGAATATCCGCTGACATTTGATTTTCCCTATATCTTTTCAAATTACTTTGGTGGAACGTACATAATCAATAATCATTATCTCGTTTCTCTAGGGGCGAATATCCACTTTGGAAACGATTTTAAAGAAACCATCTGGAATTTGGAATTGAAGACGGCCTTTATCTTTTAAACGGAATGATCTGAACGGCGCCTGTCTTATTCGCGCTGTTCCAGATTGACCTTGTAGCCGCGTTCAATTGTTGTTCCGAGCCGCAACTGGATTAACTTCATCGCGTGGTCGCGGGCCCTGCGCTTGAGTTCCGCGCTGTTTTCCTGCTCATATTTCTTTTGTTCGGAAATAAAGAACTGCTTGAAGTCTTCGAAGCGGATGTTGTTGAACCAGCCCTGCTTTTCCCAAAGAATCTGGATGCTCTCGAAATCGATGCTGTGACTCAGAATTTTAGGCTCTGGCAGATAAATGAAAATGCTCTGCGTGTTCGGCTCCACGAGAATCTTGATGTCCTTCAAGTCGTAACCCAGCTTGACATCGCCCTGATAAACAAGCGAAAATTCCTTGATGGACTTGTTGATTCTCCAGTCGGGAATGTATTCGAGAAGCTTTTTCGCGTCCTGAAAGTTCGCGTTTTTGCGGTAGTGATGGTGGAGGGTTGCAAGCTCCGAAATCTCGCTGATCTGCTGCTCCACAAACTCGCTCGTGATGCTCGTCTGTTTTGTGTCGGTGTACAGCTTTTTCATGACAAGCGCAGTCGTCACGCTTGTAGCGCAAATGATGAGCAAAATCGCAACTATTTTCAGGGCTGGTTTCATGCTATAAATTTATGCAAAAAAGATGCAAAAGGTTAATTTCATTGAAATTTCTTGTTATTCATGAATTCTTCATTCTCTTTATATAACGGGGGAGGAATCCCCCTCGCTCCAGCCCCGACTTACAAGTGCAAAATGCGGCATGTCATGCCCGCCACCGAGCGGGCATCGCCTCTATCTGTCAAAAACACATCGTCGGGTCTTACGCTACCCCCACTGCGGGCTTCAGACGCCAGCCCGCAACGCCCGGCTTGCTCCGCTCACCTATCCTTTGGAGCCTTAAAAGAGATGCTGTTTCTGGCTACTCTAGAAAATGTTGCTTGTTTTTCTCTGAAAAAGATTGTATATTTATAAATAACAGGACCCCCCGCACCTCTCATTGATGTGTCCCAGGGGGGACATTTTTTTATGGAAATCAAAAAGGCGACAACGTATAGGGAGCAGGCAGAAAAGATCGAACAACGTGGCTGTTGTATCGAAAATGTTGACGATGCCATCCGCTGCCTTGAAACCATAAATTATTATAGGTTGTCTGCATATTTTCTGCCGTTTAGAAAACAAGATGGTTCCTATAATGCAGGGACGAGTTTTTCAAGAATTGTGCAGATATATGAATTCGACCGATTGTTGAGACGGTCACTTTTCTCGGCTCTTGAAGAAATAGAAATTTCTATGAGGGCGAGACTAGCGTATTTCCATGCGCATAAATATGGTCCGACGGGTTATTTGATTGAATCGAATTTTTCTCTGTCGCATAAACACCAAAGATTCTTGGAAACGTTCAATAGAGAAGTTGAACATAGTTCTAATGTTCTTTTTGTGAAGCATCATCAGGATTGCTATGATGGTGTGTTCCCTATATGGGTGGCAGTGGAGTTGTTCTCGTTTGGCATGTTGTCCTATTTTTATGCAGACCTTGTTCTTGCAGATCAAAAGCTCTTTGCATGTCAGTATTATAAGACCATTCCGAAGAATCTAAAAAGCTGGCTAAGGTGTACGACTGACTTGCGTAATATCTGTGCCCATTACGGACGACTCTACTATAGGATTTTCTCCGCTATTCCTGCTAATATTGAGGAAGTAGAAGAAAAAGATAATCGTTCTCTTTGGGCGGCGTTCCTTGCGGTGCGGAATTTGTATCCAAACCCCAAAAAGTGGAACGAAGAATTTCTTCCGTCAATTAAAGAATTGTTTGAAAAGTATTCGTCTGCAATTCAGTTGGAACATATTTCGTTCCCTGAGGATTGGGCTGAGAAAGCGGTTGCCAAGGAAGAATAGTGGTGGTTAATTCCCACAAAAAAGACCAATTCCCCAAAAGTGGAAGTGTCAATTATACTTTTAAAATTTATATACCTATATATGATTTCCCCATTTAGGCGAAATTGTTTTTGAACTAGTTAAATATGTTTATCGCTTTTTTCTGCTTAGTGAAGGTCGACTCTATGCCGTGTATTTCATTGGAATACCTAGCCGTTGATGGAGCTACTCTTTCAGTTCTTCTATTATATTTGACGATATGAATGATTTATTCTTAATTCCATCGCCAGAAAGTTTTGAAAATAGCAGATTGACTGTTGATTTCGGCTTAAGAACAGCACTTTTGAAGCACAGAACTGCCGTCGTCCCCTGCATTGGTACTGTTCAATTTCTGAGGCAGATGACATGGTCTCTGGCAGCCATATATCTTTGTACTGAAAGCTTTGACGAAAGAACGCGTCGAATACAACGAATTTCGGCAACAGTTGTTGCGAATGCTATTGAGGCGTTAGCATGTAAAGCAATGTATAATTATGCATCGCGCGATTCATTTGACTTTTATGGTAGCAGGGCTTTTGGAAGAGAATGCTCGGATGGGATTTTTGAGCGACGAGATGTTTGGACGTTTGGTTGGCTTGGTCAAACCAAGAATTATGTACAGAATACATATAGGCAAAGTGCCTCTGCTGCAATATATGCATTAGGATTGACGGAAGGTTCATCTAGATTTAACTCAATGAAATTGACCCCTGAGGGGCGAAATATTGCCATAGAATTTCTGCAACAGAAGGTTGGCGATAAGACTTTGAAATCTTTCCTGTCTTCTTGGATATGTAACCCGAAATGGGTTCCGTCTGCTAATTCATCTGCATGGAAAGAATTTCTTGGCTCAGTAAATCCGACTCTGCAGACGGTCTCCGAACGGATGCTGTATGCAGCTGTTTTTGAAAAACAAGTTCGTTATAATGGTAAGCAAATATTGATGCCTCGAATGAAAAAATGCGGTTCAGAAAAGGATTTGTTGGCGAATTTAAAACAATCAAAAGAAGAACGTTACCATACTGAAATTCTGGCTGCGAAGGCATTTGATGAATTCCATAATGCGGTCAAGAAGCTTTTTTCAGGATGTGTTAAGCTAATGGATTCTAACATATATAACTTGAAGGATATTGAAGGTAGACTAAAACTCGAAATTAAGGATGTGAAAGAGAGGGGCGAGTCTTATCTAAAGTTCAAGGAATTTGCTTATGGAAAAGTTGAGGTTGGGGAAATAATAAAATCTAAGTTTAGGAAAATGCTTGATTTGATTATCTCAAATAACAAGTCTATTCTTATCAAAACCGATATGGTAATGAAGGGGCCTCTGTATGCTGCAGCAAAGGATTGGTCTTTTGAATTAGATCGACAGAAGAATAATGATAAAAAATGGCCCTTATCAAGATTGCGTCAATGGCGAAATTTGTGTATTGATTGTGGAATTTGCTGATGAAGACTCTTTCTCAATTGTTTACGCCTCCTGATGGCTATGTAGGGCAGATTTGTGTCGCAAGTGCCTTGAGTGCAGATGTGCGTTTTTTGGATAGTATGTTGACTGAATTTACCCGCATGTCAAATTCCAAACGTCGCGGATGTGGTAATGTGAGTTTACTGCTAATGTTAGATGCAAAAGCTGATCGTCTTGATATGGATGCTGCCTCTGGCTTCATTCAATTGCAACCCAATGGCAAAAGTAAATGGGATAAGATTGCTTGTATGCATGCCAAGGTCGCTTTGATGCAATTTGGCAAGTCAAATACAGTTCAGTCTCGTAATAAGACTGTAGATTTGATATGGCGTCTTATTATCTGTACCGGTAACTGGACTGAGGCTTGTGCGATTCGTCAAATGGAAATGGCTTGGTCAACGGATTATGATTGCGATGGTAAGCCAAAGGATTACAAATCTTTGTCAGATATGGTCTGTGCAGTAAGATTTCTAAGAAAGCTCCATCAAAACTATGCTGTGGATGAGCGAATGTGGGTTCCTGCTGAAATTATGTTCAATGGTATAGAAAATTGTGCTGCTGAGGTTACTTCATTACCAACGCCAAGAATGTTTACCACTTTTAGCGATAAAACAATGCTAGATTCTATCGCAGCTCGTTTTCGCGGTGTTAAACCCAATTATGTAATAGCAGGTTCGGGTTTCTATGAGCAGGATGATGGCAAGAAGGGTAAACCTATAACGATTGAAAAAATTGAGCAAAAACTCAAACTTGCAGAAATCGGCAAGGCAGACAGGCATTTGGTTGTTAATCCAGATACAGCAGGCAAAATTGCTACATGGTCGGGAAGCATTTTGCGTGATTGGAGTCTTCATTTACCATTGGATCTTATGGCAGAAAGATTTATGCATGCCAAGTATA
Organism: Fibrobacter sp. UWB4; assembly: GCF_002210345.1. NCBI lineage: Bacteria > Pseudomonadati > Fibrobacterota > Fibrobacteria > Fibrobacterales > Fibrobacteraceae > Fibrobacter > Fibrobacter sp. UWB4. The sequence continues at coordinate 10,920 of NZ_MWQI01000010.1, forward strand.
TCTACGCAGGCGTTAAGAAACGAACTTCAGTTGGTGAAGGAAGGCTGTATCTAGGTTCAGGAAATCTGTCTGCAATGGGGTTACTTGGGTATGCTAGTGGCAAGGCAAAGAATATTGAGGCGGGAGTTGTGATAACTCAGTCTGACTTTAGCGGTGAGGAACGGTCTTCTCAAGAAAAAATGTTTAAAACATTGCTTTGTGGGATGGAAAAATCATCCTATGAACTTAAGCCATTAAATGAATCTTTTGATGAACCTGGTTTTAGAGAGGATGATGCTTGTTATAAAGACCCTTGCCCTTTGTTGGCTTTTGAACTTATTTTTCAGGATGATAAATACATGCTTCGTCCTGTTTGGCTTGAAGATATCCCTGTGAAGGGTGTTATACATAAAAGAACTGGAGCGGAACTTGGGAAAAAGGATGTTTCTATTATGGACATCCCTTCTGGATATGATTCTGTTCAGTGGAAAGGTGAAAACTATCAAGTTCCTGTAATTGTGATGAATGATAAATTTGCAAGGCTATCCGCACCTGCAGAGACTGTGCTCACGCTAGAAGAAATGCTGTCTCAATTAGAATCAGCCATGAATGGTAGGGATGCAGAAGATGATGATGGAGATGATGATCAGGAAGATCCTAATGGAGAAAAAAGAAGGAATGATTATGCAAACAGATTGATGAAAGAAAAATCTTACAAATACCAATCCGCTATGACCTTGGTAGAGACCATTGCTGAATATAGTCAAGAACGCTTTGAAAAGTACGAAAATGTGTGTGTGGAAGATATTATGGATTGGATCTCGATGATAGATTCAAAATTGCGAAATCTGTCAAAGGAACTTGTTGCAGAATGGCAATCACTTGAGGTTGATTTCATTTCAGTTTTGGCTAGGGATAATTTTGCGCCACCATGCAAGGGCAAGGCTAGGACTCTGTGGAACAGCTATGTTAAAAAATGGTGTAGAAAGTGGCGCCTTGATAAGTATGAGATGCTGTAGTATGGATTGGAAACAAGTAAGGAAAAATCTATTCGATGTCATTCATGAAATGACTATGAGTGATAACGGCAAGCCTGTATATGGTCAGGATGCTGCCGCTATGGCTGTCATGAATCGTTTATCTCAAAATGGGGTTATTCTTGCAGATGATGTTGGTCTCGGAAAAACCCGAGTCGCTTTAATGCTTATGGAGAGCGTTTCTCGTGCGGGTGGAACAGTTGCAGTAATTTCACCTTCGAATTTGATACACCAATGGATTGATGAAGCTAGATCATTTTTGGAAACACTGAAGAATAGTTCATTGGATGCACAACCGTTCTCTCTACAGAGTGTTGCTAAGCTGAATAAGGATCTTACGTATCCATTATGTTATAATAATGGCCAATTAAACCGTTGGCTCATCGTGTCTCAGCAATTCGGTTTAGTAGGTAATAAGAGTCTTAAGATTGGCGGAGACAGAAATAATAGAGATGCTCAGAAGCAGAAATCTTTCTTTAGGTCTACAATCAAGGGGATGATTAAACAGGGATGTGTTGCAAACGATGAATATACCAATGAGGCGGCTTGGTTAATTGGAACTTTGATTGGTAAGGTTGATTTACTTGTTGTTGACGAAGCACATAAGAGCCGTCACTTGGAAGATGCTGAAGAAGAATGCAAGAATATGCCGAGACTACACTTCTTGTTGTCTAAAATAATACAACGCAAGAATGATTCAAGATGTCTTTGCATGACTGCGACCCCTGTGGAAATGGGTGTTGATCAGTGGCAGGCATTATTAGAACGTTGTGGAGGCATCAAGAATAACAAGACTGCAATACTTGAGCATGTTAAGATGTTTTCTGAGAAATTGGACAAGGCGAATGCTGCTCCAGAGAACACAAAAACTGTAAAAAATCTAATTGAAGCGGCGAAAATCTTACATGGAGACCTTAAAAATTATGTGGTCCGTCGTCGTCGAACAAATCAGAACGAGTATAAGAACTTAATTTCACAACTCCCAGATAAGGGAGGTTGTCACCCTCATAGGGAACTTAATCCAGTTAATGTCAAGACTGATGACTTAAGTGGTGATTGGAAGTCTATTGTCTTATGTATGGAAGGAATTTCCTGTGCAGCAAAGAAGAGTGACGCAAGCTACCGCGATAAACTTCTTCGTTGTCATTATGCCGCGGGTATGTTAAACATGAAACAAGGTGATGCACTACGCGACTTGAACAATGCTATAAATAGGGAACGTAAGCAGGATGCTGCTAAAGCAGGTAGATTGGACTATTGGAAGGCTAAACTAGCCCAATATGAGGAAAACGATCTATTTCTACTTGAACATCCGCGAATTCAGACTACTGCAGACCATATTGAAGCTGTTTGTCGTAAGGGTGAAAAAGTTCTTGTTTTTGGAACGTTTATAGAACCCATGGAGGCTTTGCGAAATGAATTGAATTACAGGCATATTTTGCAACGTATGGAGGATGGCTTGCCAGTTGCTTTGACTAGGGTTTCCATGGACGCTCTGTGGCATGTCTATGAACGCTTGAAGGTAAAGAACAATTGGAAACGATGGGGTAATAAGAAATCCTTTCGAGAACGATTTAAAGAAGAACGCGATAGATTTAGCGATGCTACGACTTGGCTAAAGGATTATGTGTTTGGAAATTCTGCTTGGCTAAATATGCTATCCGAACATCCCATGTATTCTTTAACCCGATATTTTGTATTCTTAGAAGCGTTGAAAGGTCTTTCTGAAGAAAAGATTAGGCCAATTGCTGAAAAATTACGTTGGGATCTATTGGAATCTATCTACCAATCTAACTCCAAGTTTTCCTTTAGTGGTAAGCCTTCGAAGAGGGAACGAAATGATTTGATAATGTTGTTAGCAGATGTAATTGACGTATATCTCAATTGTGGAAAAGATGATGGACTACCAGTTTGTCTGAAAAAGTTTTCGTTGACTGATTTTGTTAAAACCATGATGTATGACGATGCTATTGGACGTCATGATTCTTTCTGCGCAATGATGTCGGGAAAAGATGATATGAATACCCGTAGACCGTTGCTTACTAAACGTTTCAATATGAAAAATACATTCCCACAGGTCCTTATTGCTCAGTCTCGTGTGGGGCGTGAAGGTTTGAATCTTCATAAGGCCTGTAGTCATGTGGTTATCTTCAATACAGAATGGAATCCTGCGGTTGTTGAACAAGAAATTGGTCGAGTTGACAGAATCAGTTCGCTGTGGAATGAACAGATGGTTATGTGGAATTCTGAGGATCCTAAAGATCGCTGTGATCCACCTAAGATTAAGGTCGATTTTGTTGTATTTGATGAAACTTATGATCTATATCAGTATGAAGTTTTTGCTCACCGTCGACGAGAAATATCTAGTCAGTTGTTTGGAACCTTACTAGATGAGGAAACTCTGAAAAGGGTTCCTAAAGAATTTCGTGATCACAATGAAAATGAGCTTGTGTCTGCTTTTGATTTTGACCCTGTAAGAGAATTTGAGGGTATGCTAAAAAGATGATGAGGCGTGTAAAGGTCTTTGAAATGTTCTAATAACGAGAACGAGTTGCCGATGTTTGGGAAAGTTTTTAGAGCATGTCCTGCAATAAGAAAAACCTCGGTTCATCACCGAGGTTCTTTTGTAAAGGGAGATCCCCGCCTTCGCGGGGATGACACCTGCGAGGCTTATGCCTGCTTGTAGCTTTCGAGCGATTCCACGCGGAGGCTCTTCACAAAGTTGTAGTGCTTTGCGACTTCAGCTTCGGCGAGGTTCAAGTACACCTTCATGCTCTTGTCGAACAGTTCTGGTGCCTTGGTGGCGTCGCGGAGGAGCAACTGGGTCATCACGCAGTTGGCGGCGAGTTCGTACAAGTGACGGCTGCAGAGGTCGGTGAATTCGTTGTTTTCAACGGACTTCACGTATTCGATAGCTTCGTTGTACTTTTCGTCCATAGCCTTGGCGCGGGCCTTGAGGCTTTCGTATTCCGGGCGAACGTCCATAGCTTCGAGTTCTTCGAGCATGAGGCCGTAGCTGCCGGTAGTGATGTGTGGAAGTGCTGCAACCGTCTGGAGCTGCGTTGTACCTTCGTAAATGGAGGTGATACGAGCATCGCGGTAGAGGCGCTGGCAAGCGTATTCAAGCATGTAGCCCGAACCGCCGTGAACCTGGATACAGTCGTAGCTGTTCTGGTTTGCGTATTCGGAGTTCATGCCCTTTGCAAGCGGTGTGCAAGCGGAAGCGAGCTTCTGGTAAAGCTTGAGTTCCTTCTTTTCGTCGTCGGTGAGCTTGCGGGTGCGTTCGATGTCTTCGAGGCACTTGTAGATATCGACGTAACGAGCTGTCTGGTACAAGAGGGCGCGGCCTGCATCGAGGCGAGCCTTGATGTTCGAGATCATTTCGTAGACGGCCGGGAAGTTCACGATAGCCTGACCGAACTGCTTACGGTCCTTGGCGTAGGCGAGAGCTTCGTTGTAAGCCATCTGGCTGATACCCACAGACTGAGCGGCAATGCCGAGGCGTGCGCCGTTCATGAGGGCCATCACATACTTGATGAGACCGAACTTGCGGCGACCGCAGAGTTCAGCCTTGGCGTTCTTGTAGACAAGTTCGCAAGTCGGGCTTCCGTGAATACCGAGCTTGTTTTCGATGCGGCGAACGTCAACGCCACCGTCACGCTTGTCGTAAATGAACATGGAAAGACCACGACCATCGTGCGTGCCTTCTTCGGAGCGGGCGAGCACCAGGTGAATGTCGGAGTCGCCGTTCGTGATGAAGCGCTTCACGCCGTTCAAGTACCAGCACTTGTCAGCTTCGCTGTAGGTGGCCTTGAGCATTACGCGCTGCAAGTCAGAACCTGCATCCGGTTCGGTCAAATCCATGGACATCGTTTCGCCGGCGCAGATGCGCGGGATGAAACGGGAACGCTGGTCTTCGTCGCCGAATTCATAGAGCGTTTCAATGCAGTCCTGGAGGGACCAGATGTTCTCGAAACCGGCGTCTGCAGAGGCGATCATTTCGTTGATGGCCGTGTAGGCGGTAATCGGGAAGTTGAGACCGCCAAAGCGGCGCGGCATCGTAACACCGTTGAGGCCAGCCTTGCGGGTGGCTTCGAGGTTTTCGTAGGTCTTGGATGCGTAGCGGACGCGGCCGTTTTCGCAGTGCGGGCCTTCGGCATCCACGTCTTCGGAGTTCGGGAAGACCGTGTTTGCGGTGATGTCGCCAGCGACTTCGAGCACGCGGTTGTAGTTGTCCATAGCGTCGGCAAAATCTTCCGGCGCATAGTCGAAATTGTCCTTGTCAGCAAAGCCGTTTTCCTTGAGCTCGACAATGCGCTGCATCAAGGGGCTGCTTTCGAGGTTGAATTTAATCTCGGGGTGATCTGTGTAGAAATTTGCCATAGCGCTTACTTGTTGTTTGCCTTGTAATACTTGATCATCTTCGGGAGAACTTCTTCGACGGTGCCGTTGATCACGTAATCAGCGATAGCGTTGATCGGAGCTTCGGGGTCGGAGTTCACGGAGATGATGATACCTGAATCCTGCATACCAGCGAGATGCTGGATTTGGCCGGAAATGCCGAAAGCGATATAGACCTTCGGGCGGACCGTCACGCCAGTCTGACCGATCTGACGGTCATGATCGACGAAACCTGCGTCCACAGCGGCGCGGCTAGCACCGACTTCAGCGTGGAGTTCCTTGGCAAGTTCGAACAGCATGTCGAAGTTTTCCTTGGAGCCCATGCCGTAACCACCGGCGACCACGATCGGAGCGCCCTTGAGGTTGTGCTTGGCCTTTTCCACATGGCGTTCGAGCACCTTGACCACGTATTCCGTTTCCGGAACGTACTTGGCCACGTCGTGCTTGATGACTTCGCCCTTGTAGTTCGGGTCCACGATTTCCTTCTTCATCACGCCTTCACGGACGGTAGCCATCTGCGGGCGGTGTTCCGGGTTCACAATCGTTGCGACGATGTTACCGCCGAATGCCGGACGGATCTGGCAGAGCTGGTTTTCGTAGAACTTCTTCACGCCACCGATGCTCATTTCGAAGCTGTCGATTTCGAGTTCGGTGCAGTCAGCGGTAAGGCCGCTGTGCATGGCGCTAGAGATGCGCGGGCCGAGGTCACGGCCGATAACCGTTGCACCGAGCAAGCAAATCTGCGGCTGTTCTTCCTTGAAGAGGTTCACCACGAGAGAAGCGTGCGGGTTGGTCGTGTAGGGGAACAGGCCTTCGGCGTCGAACACATGAACCTTGTCCACACCGTAAGGGAACACCTGTTTTTCAATGCCATCAAGGCCCTTGCCAGCGCAAATGCACTCGAGCTGAACGCCGAGAGTGTTGGCCAACTTGCGACCCTTAGAAAGCAGTTCAAGGGAAACGTCAACGACGGTGGTTCCCTCAATTTCGCAATATACAAATACGTTATTCATAGGTTAGCCAATAATCTTCCCGTCTAAAAGTTCCTTGATAAGTCCTTCAATGTCGGCGTCGCTTGCGGAGAGCGTGCGGCTTTCCTTGGCCTTGAACACGATGTTCTTGACGGCCTTCACGTTCGTCGGCGAGCCTGCCTTACCGATCTGAGCCGGGTCGGCGTCGATATCGGCTGCACCCCACTGCGGGATGTCGAGGTAGGGCTTCTTAGCGATGAGAGCTGCGTACTTGTCAGCATCTTCCGGCTTGCGTTCGGCAACTGCAGTAGCGTTCTTGAACTTCATGATGCGCTTTGCATTGCGCGGACGGCACGGAGCAGCACTGCCGTTCACGGTCACGACCAGCGGGAGCGGTGCTTCCACAGTTTCGACACCACCGTCGATGTGGCGGCGGATCACGACCTTGCGTGCCTGTTCGTCGAGCTTCAAGATTTCTTCGGCGTAAGTGACCTGAGTAAGTCCGAGCTTTTCTGCAATCTGCGGACCGACCTGTGCGGTATCGCCGTCGATAGCCTGGCGGCCACCGAGGATAATGTCGTAGTCACCGATCTTCTTCACTGCCTGGGCGAGCGTGTAGCTCGTAGCGAGCGTGTCAGCACCACCGAGCGGGCGGTCCGTCACGACGTAACCGCAGTCAGCACCGCGGTACAAAGCTTCGCGGACGACTTCGGCAGACTTCGGGAGACCCATGGTCAACACGGAGATGGTGGAACCAGGGAACTGGTCCTTCAAACGAAGGGCTTGCTCCAGGGCGTTCAGGTCTTCGGGGTTGAAGACCGCGGGCAATGCGGCACGATTGATAGTACCCTGCGGCGTCATAGCGTCCGGGCCTACGTTTCGTGTATCAGGTACTTGCTTTGCAAGCACAACGATTTTAAGACTCATATTACTATAGTGTTTTAATTTAACGGTTAATTGAAAATCCTGCTACTCTGCAAAATTTTACGGATACAAGATAAAATTATTAAGCCCGCCGGATTTCTGAATATGCTCCGAACGGGCCGAAAATAACTCCATTTTAAGATTTGTGTAATAATTTTGTGATAAGCGGCTTTTACTTCGCTATTTCCACGTAAACGCCTTTAGGCAGGTCGGGCAATTCGCCTGAATCAGTCCTTTTGCCGACGGGCTTGCCGAGTGCGTTGAAAATCACATTCCCGGGTTTGCCATGCTTTGAACTGCGGATGTTTGAAATCCTTGTCGTCATTTGCTGTATCGTGACTCTGATTTCAAAAGTGACCTGCTTGTTTTCGTATGTGACCGCTTGTCGCACGGTGAATGTATCGCCCGCATAGACTTTATTCGGCATGTGTCCGATTTTGGTCGTCATTGTCGAAAGGTCTGCATTTGAATAAACGATGCTCGAACCGTTTGGATCCCAGGCGACGATTTTGCCGTCCTTGTCAAACCAGTGTCCGGTCCCTTCGCCGGTGGTACGGCTGTTGAGCGAACCGTCTGGTTCTACGCCGTAGAACTTGACTTTATCTGCGATTTCGCTTTTCTTGATGTTCAAAATTTTTGCTACATCGTCACCTTTCAAGTCGAGCGTGACGTAAGCATAATTGTTGTCTATCGGGAGCGTCACGTCAAATGCAATTTTTTCGATTTTCATTTCGACGGCGCTGCTGCTCTCGGGCTTCGGCACACTCGAGGAACTTGAAACAATTGCGCTGGACGAACTCGACGCGATCCCCGTTGAACTTGACGATTCCTGTGCGGGGCAGTTCCCGCCGATGCAGAACGTGAGCGTTTCGCCGGGCGTTCCGATGTCTGTGATTTTGAGTCCTGTCTTGGAACCGTTGTACCAGCGGATGGCGGGGTACTTGTCATCCGAAAATTCAGGGTAGGCGCTGTAACTGAAGAACGTGTTTGCTGTACTGCCAGGGCTTGGCCATTGGTCTGAAACGTTATCCGTAGATTTGCCTGCTGCACTTGCATGTACGATTCTTAAACCGAGCTTGTCGGCGGAGGAATTGGCGCCGATCGAAAAATCGTAGTGCTGCATCAAGAGTCCGCTACCTTTAAGAACTTTGTTGCGGCCTGTGTTGCGTACATAGGACCATACCAAGCCTTCTTTGTCCGGCCTTGCGGGGTTCTTGTAGCGGTAGCACACTTCGCCAGGCTTTGTGGTTTCGAGGCTTATATCTTCGCTAGTCACGTCCACGAACGGGATCCATCCTTGGTCCGCACGGTAAAAATCGTTGATGGCGACGGGGTTCAAGTCGTTTGCGCGGTTGCCCATGGTGCAGTAGTCGCCGTACCAGTAAAGGTCCGGCCAGCCAAAAATCATGTGGCCGCTTTCATGCACAAAGACGTAAATGGAAAACTTTCCCGGCATGTCCGTCATCTGGTGGTGCGTGAGCTTCACGCCGTCGCGTTTTTCGTTGGACCATCCCGAGTGGGGCCATAAGCCTTGTCCCCATGTTTGCCCGGCGCCAGCGTACACGATGTTGATCGCTTCGGTGGTGCCGTCCTTGTCGTTGTCGTAGCGGGAAAAATCAACTTGCGGATCGAAATAGTCAAAGACTTCCTTCATCAGCGAATCCGATCCCGTGTACCCTTGCAGGCTCTCGTACCAGGACTTGGGATGCTTTGCGCGGTACCAGCCGTAGACTTCGTTGGTGAGGTCGAGTTGCCCGTTTGAAACGTCCAGATAGTAATCGCGGACGGATCCGTTGCAGCCGTCCCTGTTGAATCCTTCCTTGTTCAGCCATTCTTCAATGTCGGCAACCGAGACAGGCGCCTTCTGGTCCGAAAAATCAACGAGAAGCGTCAGGCTGTAAATTTTGCCTTTGGGGGCAGCGTAATGGCTTTGGGTCTGTGTTGCGGACGTTCTTGCCAAAATAAAGCTGGGCTTGTTGGCGCTTGAACCGTTGAATGTCGGCCGAGCTTCTTCTGGCCATTCCTGGACCCTTTTCCCTTGATATACGATGTCTGCGAAAAGCATCGTCGGTAGCAACAATAAGCTTGATAATAAGCCAAATACAATTTTGGTTTTCATAGAACATCCCTTTCCTTTCAACTCTTTTTATAAATACATTAATTAGTGGTAAGAAGGCGTTTCGTATGAAAAAAGCAAGGACTTTTAGTGTTGGCCATAGCCTATTTTTATTACATTTCCTCTGAGACACTAAAAACTAATGACCAATAACTAGTGACCAACTTATGAAATTCAAACGCATTCTTCTCAAGCTCAGTGGCGAAGCCCTCGCAGGCGAAAAGGGCCACGGCATCGACAACCAGATTCTTTCTGACATGGCCTCCGAAATTGCTTCTATCGTCAAGCAGGGTGTGCAAGTCGCTCTCGTGATTGGCGGTGGCAACCTCGTTCGTGGCATTTCCGCTTCTGCAGGCGGCATGAACCGCGCCCAGGGCGATGCTATGGGTATGCTCGGCACCGTGATGAACGGCCTTGCCATGCAGGACGCTCTCGACAAGCAGGGCATCGACTCCGTCGTGATGTCCGCTATCCGTATGGAACCGGTTTGCGAATTCTTCGACCGTCGCAAGGCTCTCAAGCTTTTGTCCGCTGGTTCCGTGGTCATCTTCTCTGCCGGTACTGGCAATCCGTTCTTCACGACGGACAGCTGTGCTGCTCTCCGCGCTATCGAAAGCGAATGCGACGTGATCATGAAGGCCACCAAGGTTGACGGCATCTACACTGCAGACCCGGTCAAGGACCCGACGGCAACGCGCTTTGACGACATCAGCTACAAGGAAGTCATCTCCCGCGGCCTCAAGGTCATGGACACCGCAGCAGTCGCTCTCTGCATGGAAAACAACATGCCTATTTTCGTGTTCAAGATGGAAAAGGGCAACCTCACGCGCGCTGCCGTCGAAGGCGACCTCGGTACGCTTGTCCACTGCTAAATTATAAATAACTTACAATTATGCACCCTTGCGATTGCGGGGGTGTTTTTGTGTTTTAAATAGGCCGAAAATGTAATACTAGCCTTGCTTTTATTTATATTTAGCCTCTAGAAGATATCACTAAAACCTTTAACCTTTTACCTAGTAACTATCATCTAGTAACTAGTAACTAAAAACTACTATGGCAGATTATTCTGAAAAAATGGACAAGGCCATCGAGGCCACCGAACGTGAATTTTCCAAGATCCGTGCTGGCCAGGCTAGCCCGGCTATCCTCAACGGTGTGCGCATCGACTACTACGGCACTCCGACTCCGATCTCTCAGGTCGCAAAGATTTCTGTGCCTGAACCGCGTATGCTGCTCGTGACCCCGTGGGAAAAGCAGCTCGTCGATACGATCGACAAGGCTATCCTCGCCGCTAACATCGGCCTTACCCCGATGAAGGACGGCAACTGCATCCGCGTGACGCTCCCGATCCTCACGACCGAACGCCGTAAGGAACTCGCTAAGATCGCCCGCAAGCATGCTGAAGACGGCCGCGTGGCTATCCGCAACATTCGCCGTGATGCTAACGACGCCCTCAAGAAGAACAAGGAACTCTCCGAAGACGACGTCAAGAAGCAGCAGGACGAAATCCAGAAGGCAACTGACAAGGCTATCGCACAGATCGACGCTCTCCTTGCTGAAAAGGAAGCCGACATCCTCAAGGTGTAATAGGTTCTATGGCCAATCAGCTTAGACATATTGCCATCATCATGGACGGTAATGGCCGTTGGGCCCGCCGTCGCGGTCTGGAACGGTTCCTGGGGCACCGCAAGGGCACGGAATCAACAATTGACGCTGTGGAAATGGGCGTGAACCTCAAGCTCGAACACATGACATTGTATGTGTTCAGCTCGGAAAACTGGGGCCGCCCGTCCAAGGAAGTGGATTACCTGATGAACCTCCTCATCGAGATGGTTTACAAGGAAATTCCGGACCTCATGGAAAAGAATGTGAAGCTGATTGTCATCGGAGACATCAGCCGCTTGCCCGAGAAGCCGCGTACCAACTTGCAGATGGCGATTGATAAGACGGCGAACAATACGGGTATGCAGCTGAACCTTGCCATCTCCTATGGCGGTCGTCAGGAAATCGTCGAAGCGGCAAAGCACATTGCGGCAGAAGTTGCTGCAGGCAAGCTCTCTATCGACGAAATCAACGACGACGTTTTTGCAAAACACTTGTACCTGAAGGGCGCTCCCGATCCGGACCTGATTATCCGCACGGGTGGCGAATTCAGGCTTTCCAACTACCTTCTGTGGCAGGCCGCCTATAGCGAGTTCTATGTGACGGACACGCTCTGGCCTGATTTCACGAAGGAAGAGTTCATGAAGGCGGTCGAGTTCTATAATACTCGCGAACGCCGTTTTGGGAAGGTTCTTCATGAGTAATTTGGCTCAGCGATTGATCACTGCATTTATTGCAATTCCAATCGTTTTTGTTTTACTTTGGTTCAACGACTTTAGTCGCATTGGACTGATGTGTTTTCTGGGCGCTGTGGGCGCCTGGGAGTGGGCCGGTATGGCTTCCAAGATGTATGCAGGCCCGGACATGCGCTATCTCTCGTTTGCATCGACTATGGCGTTGACGCTTGCGTGGGCGCTTTCGAAGGGCGGCTACTTTGGCCTCCCGGCTGTACCTTACGTTGTCGGCATGACGTTCCTCGCCATTTTCGCGATTTACATTGGCGTCGCCTATGCGAAGGTTGAGATTGACCACTTGTTCCCATGGCTTGTGATGCAGCTTGGCGCTCCGCTGTACGTGGGGTTCTGGGGCGGCATGAATGTGCTCATGATGGGCAACGGCCAGGGCTTTGAACATTGCTACCCGTTCATCCTCGTGATGACGGCGGTGTGGCTCTGTGACACGGTTGCTTACTTCTTTGGAAAGTTCGCTGCAGGAAAGGGGCCGTTTGGCCGTCATCCTTTTGCTCCGAGCATCAGCCCGAAGAAAACTTGGGAAGGCTCGATTGCAGGCTCCATCGCTACGATTGCCTGGGTTGCGTACTGGGTCAAGTGCAGCGCTGCTCTCAGCTCTTTCGAAATGAATTTCACATGGACATCGGCAATCGTCATTGGCCTCCTCATCACGGTAGCTGGCCAGGTGGGCGACCTCTTGATGTCTGCTCTCAAGCGCTGGAGCGGCACAAAGGATTCTGGGAACTTGTTTGTTGGGCACGGCGGTGTGCTTGACCGTTGCGACTCGTTCCTCCTCGCAGCACCTGCCCTATACATCTTCATGGACTTCTTGAAGAGCGTCGTCCATCCATGAAAATGGCAAGATAGTCGATAACGCCTGATGCAGCTCCCTTCACGGGAACATAACGCATACTGTTGTCTGTTCCGATGATGATTGCAAGTCCGGCAATGTAATTTATCCAATGGTAGTCCACGTGGTATTTGAGGGCTACTTTTTTGTTTGAACCGAATACGGTGAGTGGCATCACGAGAATGTCGTGCGAGACCATTATGCTCACGCGCTTCCATTTGGATAAATTCTTGAGGATGACTTTCTGCATGAATTCTTCGGCGCGGGGCGCGAGTTCATAGAGTACGTCGGGGTAGCCGCCATCGTATGCCCAATGAGCCATGAGTTCGACAGAACTGCCTTTCATGTTGAGCTTGGTGGCGTACTGTGCGAGCGAATCTGCTGAAATTTTCAGGAACCAGTTTCCGGTGATGTCGTAGTTGGTGATGAGTTTCGGGAGACTTGCTTCTCCGCGGCCTTTTGAAATGTTGTTTGCGGTTTCATTAGTGCGCACAAATCCAGAAGTGATGTATGAAAATTCTTCATCGCTTTTGAGGGTGGCGCCTAGGTCTTGGGCCATCTTTACGCCATTGGCGGTGAGTTCCGTTTCTATAGCGACGTCATCTTCGCGTTCGGAATGTCGAATGATGAATACCGCTTTTTCGTCTGCGGTAAGACTCTTGTAGACGTCGGCGACAGTTGCAAAACCGTTCTCGTCGAGCGAAATCTCTTTTGCTGGTAGCGATGTTTGCGAGGAACTGGAAGATTTTGCTACATCTGAAGACGAAGAAACTGGCGTGTCTTGCGAAGATGAAATTATGGATGAGCTTGTTTGTGCTACAGAAGACGAAGATCGTCGATGGCTGCTTCGTGATGAACTGGAATTATTTTTTGTTCCACTTGACGACGAGCTTTGTTGAATTGCTGAGCCGGATGATTCAACGGTTGCGACCTCCGATGACGATAGTTCCTCAGTTGTTGTTGAGGATGAAGCGATGCTTTCAGGAGCTGTTGAGAATGTGGTGTCGCTACAGGCTGAAAGCATCGCTGTGAATGAGATTGCGACAAATAGGGGCTTTGTCGCAATTGCGCGGAGCACGCTATGGTTGAGTTTTTGCATTTACGAACCCCACTGGTAATCGCCTGCTTTGTAGACGGGTTCTTCTCCGTTGAAGCCTCGTGGGCGTTTAATCTTGTCGTCGAATAAAGTCTTGTTGAATATGCGGAAATCTCCACGTTCGTAGCTCTGGAAAGAAATATGACAGAAAATGGGGCCTGCCGGCATGTACTCGCTATAACTCATGGTGCGTTCACCGGCCGTGTAGAGGTAGTTGTAATATTTTCCGTTAAATATAATGTGCAGTCCGATATTTCCGACCGTGAACCAGCGGCCTTTTGCAAGGATGTTTTCGTGGTGGGTGTCGTCGTAATCCATGACGACGAATTCTGCATCGCCATTCTTGTCGAGGTGGAAACGGTACTTGTGGTTTCCACCGCAGCAACGCCCGTCAAAGAACCAGGTGTAACCACTTGCAGCCGCAATGCGCGGGTCTCGCACACTAGTATCGGGGTGGGCGAGCTGTTCATCGCTCACGATTCGTTCGGGTTCCACGGCTGCGATAAGCTGTGCCAATGTTTTGGGGTTGCTTACCGTGGGGATACTCACTTTGCTCTTCGCTTCGCTTGCGGCTCGGCGGTACAGACGATAGGGAATGCCATCGTCACTGATCATCGTGAGTTCATCTTCGCTGAACACGTAATAAGCGTAAGTTTTGGTGCCGTTCTTGGTGACAACGTTAAAGCTGCGGTTGTTGAGCGTGTACCATTGTCCTGAAACATTCGGGAATCCGGACACGGCCGCTATCCCGTCTTCGTTGATGATTACGGTGTAATCGTCGCTGATCCAGGCTTCGTCAGAAGCTGTGATTAAACGGCAGTCGCGGTTCTTGTCGCCTTGGCAGACGGCGGCCGATGGGTTTGCAGCTTCGCAAGGGCTGACCATTCCCGGCGGGAGCTTTGTGGACATGCCGAGTCTGAACCCCATGTCGGCGGCGCCATCGCGGCTGCGGATGGCGCGACGGCTCACTCGCGCGAACTCTGCGGGTTCCCCGTAGCTTCCGCCTCGACGCGTCTTGTTGCCGGAACCAGTGAGCTGTACCGGGTTCACCTTGTCGTCAGATGTATAGCCTACGAGCCAGTCGTACACCCATTCCCAGGAATTTCCGCTCATGTCGTAAAGTCCTAGCTTGTTTGGCTTCTTGGTCGCTACATCGTGCGATTTTCCGCCGCTGTTTTCGGAATACCATGCCACATCATCGACGTTGTTGCTTCCTGAAAACTTAAACTTGTCTGAAACGCCGTCCTTGCCGCCCCGTGCCGCAAATTCCCATTCGCCGTCCGTGAGCAAACGGTACTGACGCCTTGTCTGTTGCGAAAGCTTGCAGGCGAAATTGTTGGCGTCAAACCAGCTTACTCCAATTTTGGGGGCCTTGTCCGATTCCCAGGCGCTCTTTTTACCGCCCATTACAGCGTTCCATTGTGCAATAGTCACTTCGGTATTGGCAATGAAGTATTCATCGACTGTTACTTTGTGTGATGGACTCTCGTAAATTTTATCTTGTTCGGCGCAATTGTCGCAGCCTCGTGTATAAGAACCGCCTGTTACATAGACCATGTTGAATACAACGCCGTTTACCGTATCGGCGAAATTTGCAGGCGAGGTGTAGACAAAAGACTCTTCGCTGGAACTAGAATTTACTTGAAGTCCAGACGATTTTCCTTGCTCGGAACTCGAAGATGAACTCCGGTGGACATGTCTACTCGAAGAACTTTTGTGCGAATCTGTGGACATGCCCGGCGATGTTCCCGACGAGCTTTCAGATACACTTGTAATGGATGATGACGAATTTGTTCCGCCATTTTCGGCAGAATAGTTTTTGTCTGGTGAATCGCCTGCCTCGGAAGACCCGGAATAGTCGACAGACGATGAAATATTGATGTCCGATCCGGAAATGTCATTGCTTGACGAATCCGAACAGCTCCAAAGCACCCCGACTGCGCAACAACACGCAGCATATACACCCGAGGAAAGTATGCGCATAAGCACCTCCTTCGAGCAACAAACCTAACCCATATTCAATATACACTAATTTTTTTTATTGAAATGTAAAATGTTGTAATTGTCTCAACGCAAGCATATATATGGATAAATCGTTTATCTCCATATGTATGTTACCCTAGAATTTAAAGCTTGCTTTCTTGGCGGGATCATCTCTTTATTCTATCTTTACCGAAAAAGCAATCACTGAGGTTCTTAAATGAAAAACGTTGTTCTTTTGGGTGCCACCGGTTCTATCGGTACCTCTAGCGTCGATGTCATTCACCAGCATTCGGATATCTTCAACCTTTACGCCGTGGCTGCCAATAGCAGTGTCGAGAAGGTTGCTGAAATCGTGCGCAAGTACAATGTCGAACGTGTTTGCATGTTCAACGAAGCTGCCGCCAAGGAACTCGAAGGTATGCTTGACAAGAAGGTGCTTGCCGGTATGGATGGCCTCTGCGAACTTGCTGCTGACCCGAAGGCGGACATCATCATCAACGCCTTGATGGGCGCTGTGGGTTGCCTCCCGACGATTACCGCTATTGAACATGGCAAGCATGTCGCCCTTGCAAACAAGGAAACGATGGTGATGGCAGGCCCTGTCATTTGGGACAAGCTTGCTGAAAATCCGAAGTCATTCATCACGCCGATTGACTCCGAACATAGCGCCATTTTCCAGTGTCTCGAAGGTGGCAAGCGCGAATCCGAAGTGGAATTCCTCGAAATCACGGCTTCGGGTGGCCCGTTCCGCGAATGGCCTATTGAAAAGTTCGAAAACATCACCGTCGCCGATGCCCTCAATCACCCTGTGTGGAGCATGGGCAAGAAGATTACGATTGACTCTGCTTCCATGATGAACAAGGGCCTTGAAGTGCTCGAAGCTCATTTCCTCTTCCACATTCCGTATGACCAGATCAAGGTTGTGGTTCACCCGCAGTCTATGGTGCATTCTTTGGTGCAGTTCCGCGATGGTTCCTTGATGGCTCAGCTCGGCGCTCCCGACATGCGCATCCCTATCCAGGTGGCGCTCACGTGGCCCGACCGCCTCAAGCTCGAAACCAAGCGCCTCGACTTGCCGACGCTTGCAAAGCTCACGTTCTTCGAACCGGATTTCAACAAGTTCCGTTGCCTTGCCCTCGCCTTTGAAGCCGGCCGCCGTGGCGGTATCGTGCCGTCGATGATGAACGCCGCAAACGAAGTCCTCGTGGACCGTTTCCTCAAGGGTAACCTCAAGTTCACTGATATTCCGAAGTACGTGGAAATGGTGATGGAAAAAGCCCCGAATGTCACCGGTCACCTTTCGCTCGAACAAGTTCTCGAAGCTGACAAGGAAGCCCGCCTCATGACAGAAGGCTTCTTGAAGTAATCGCCTTATGCGGTTTTGTTGCAAATAATGCGTTTGTTTAGCACGGCTTCGGTCGTGCTTTTTTTTGTATATTCTGTGCAATTTGTTTAAGGAAAAATTTATGAGAAATTCATGGCGTGTTGCGGGTTTGTCTGTAGCTGTTCCTTTGCTTGCTTTTTTTGCAGGTTGTTCCGAAAATCCGACGAGTCAACTTGATGAACCGGGCAAGAATCCCGCATCGCATTCGGGGGATGAGTCATCGTTTGAAACTTTGCTTTGCTCTTCGCCTGTGGGCGGTGCTGTAACGCCTGAACCCGAATATCTGAATGTGGGGTCGATGACCGCCGTCATTCGCGACTTCCAGCCGAATCATTCGGACTTTGAAAACTTCTCGGAAGAAGCGACGACACAACTGGAGTACGAATCCATTGCACATCTGGATCTCATTTATAACTATGTCACGCGCACTGGTGTTGCGATGAAGGATAATGGCTACGGTGATGATTGGTATACCGCTGTTCCTTATCACGCTTCTTGCGGAACCGTGAGTGCCAATGCCCAGTATGGCTCGGGAACGCAAATAGGTGTCGACGGTCTTCCTATGGACGAAAATACGAATTTGCCGGAATACCTCCGACAGACCTCCGCAGGTCCGGTGCTGCAGTTTGGTGAATGTCAGGAGAGACTTTTGGGTAACAACAGGATTTTACGCGGGTATGCGAATGCGCTTGAATCCATTGACTACTATGATTGCCCCAATGGCAAAACGGTTTGGTCGAACCCTGTGATTGCCACGACGGGTATGGTGCAACCTTACTTGAAGTTTGCTGCTGGCGCTGACGGCAAAATTGACATGATCGATGGCGTCACGATTAGTAAGCAGAATGAACGCTGCGATAACGCCAACTTTGATCAGTGGTTTACCGATGTTCCGTCCGTGAATAAGCGAGTCAACACGACGCTCGATCTTGTTAAGAAAGAGGATTCCGAAGATTACATTTACGGTCGCGGCTATAATGATGTTGGATTCTTCCCGCTGGATAGCATCAATCCGATTACTCATGAATGGGTGATGAATAAGCCCTGCGATCCGTCGTTACAGCCGAGTGGCACTTGTGAACAGTTCTTGCCACAGTCTCTTTCCATTTTTTGCCCGCCGTACAATTACATGTACGCATCGACTCAAGTGGATGAATTTGGAAATAATACCGCTCAGCTTTGTAATGAATGGTTGAATCAGGGTGGGCCGCGTGCCGCTGATCCCAAGGGCACTGGATATAGTGCTGCTTGGCTTGCTATGGTGTCCATGGCGGAAATGGGGTACAAGACTGGTATGCAGCACCTTCGCAATTTCCATTTTACGATGATGGCCTATTCGACCTTCAAGTATGATGCCGCCAAGCAGGCCACATTTCCGCAGAATCTCGAATTTATCAGTAGCGGTGATATGTGGGTCTTTGTGGATGGCGTGCTTGTTGCCGATATGGGGGGCGACCACATGCCTGTCCCGAGCCAGGTGAACCTTCAGGTGCTTGCCGCAAACAACCACGGATGCCATGAAGGCGAACCTCTTGCCGCTTACGAAAACTGCAATGGCTCTACGGAAAAGGATGGCTGGGCTGATGGTTCCATTCACCACTTGCACATCTTCTATGCAAACCGCCAGACGAACGGTTCCGAAATCTACATCCGCACGATTCCTGTAGAACGTGCAACGCGCCGTGTTGAACCGCTTTCGATGAACAAGCTCGAAGTGGTAAAGGATTCTCGCGGCAATACGCAGAACCGCATTTACATGAATCTTCCGTTTGCAGATTCTACCGTTGCGGCTATGACCTCGCGGAATTTGCCGTCGATGATCGTGCTCCGCGACGATGCTGAGGGCAAAACAAAGGTGTTTGGTCTTTATCTGCTCTCGTTGACGGATTCGACGGCCAACGAAAATGGAGAACCGATGTACCAGTTCGAAGGTGTCCTGAAGGATGTTAATGGTAACACTGTTGAGGGCGGGTTGCGTAGTTTGGACCGCGTTGCTTTCAATGTTCCCTGGAGTGAGGCTCTTGAAAATGGAAACGATGCGGACATGTATTTGGGCGATGTCTGGAAGCAGATGATGGCCTGGTCTAAGATGATGCCGACCTACATAGCTTCTTCGTCTGGGAAACAGATTGTGACCTTTACCGCGAATAACGCACTGAACAAGCTGATCAATTCATGTGCTGAATAAGTTTTGGGGGTTGTAATCCTGAACAACGAAATTGAGGCTCCGCTTTGTAGCGGGGCTTTTATTGTATATAAATTTATTAAAGCTGGTTCCGGTGTTAGGGACGGTGTTGATTGGAGTGGATATGAAAAAGATGACAATGGCGGTATGCATTGCCACTGTTTCTGCGTTCGCCCAGTGGGGCGGCGGTGGTGGCTTTGGCGGCCCACAAGGTGGTGGGAGCGTATCTAATGCCGATAAGACTGCCGATGTAAACTATGTAGGCGACGGAAAGGCCTACCATACGCTGGATATTTATATTCCAAAGGAAGCGAAGGAATCGTATCCGGTGGTTATCCATACTTATGGTAGTGCCTGGAGCTTTAACAACATGAAAGGCTCTGCGGATTTGAGCACCATCTGTTCCGCATATGTCAAGGCGGGCTATGCCGTCGTGACTCCGAATCACCGTTCTGCAAGTGACGCCAAGTATCCGGCGCAGCTTCACGACATCAAGGCTGTGGTCCGTTTTGTCCGTGGCAATGCAGCTAAGTACAAGTTTGACACGAATTTTGTGGCTGTGTCCGGCTTCTCGTCGGGAGGTCACCTTTCGAGCCTTACTGCGACAACCTGCGGCTTGAAAGAAGGCAAGTCGGGTTCGGTGACGGTGGACTTGGTGGGTGACCTCGGCGAATTTACGTCATTCAGCAGTTGCGTGGATGGTGCCGTGCTTTGGTCTCCTCCGACGGATATTTATACCATGAACCCTATTAGCATGGGTGGTTCTGGAACAATGGAAGGAGCCTTCATCGGTGTCGAGCGCGAAGGAAACAAGGATAAGTGGATGGTTGCAAGTTCTCCCTATTATGCAAGCGATGACGATCCGCCGATAATCATGTTTCATGGCACGTCCGATAATATTGTGAATATCGAACAGAGTGAGGAACTTTATGATTCCCTCAAGAATCATAATGTGGTAACGGAATTTGTCAAGGTGCCAGGCGGTTCCCATGGCGGCGACAAGATGAATGCGACTGAAAACCTGAACAAGGCGGTCGCTTTCCTTGACAAGGCTCGCGAGGCGAAGGCGGCAAGCGTCCCGCCGGATACGGTGGCTGGGGATACGTCCGTGATAGATACTTCTGCAAGGGATACTGCTAGGACGGATACGAGTAAGGTGGATTCCGGCAGGACCGTGTTGCCGGAATTTGCAAAGTCCCATGGTGTAGAGATTTATGGAAATCGCTTAACGGTTCAGGGATCTATGGCGGTGTTCCGTTATACGGTGATTTCTGTAGACGGGGCGCGTAAAGTTAGCGGATTCTTCCGTAAGGAACTTGACTTGTCCCTATTGCCGGTGGGCGTTTACGGGATTATGGTGGAATCGCCTTCGGGTGTGACAAGCATCATAAAATTTGCGAAAAAATAATACATTGGGTACAGTTGTAACCAGATTGTCCAACAAAAGTTGGGCAATTCTTTTTTTTAGGGGTAAATTTATATTGTGAAAATGGAAAGGAGTGTCTTATGAAGGTTTCATTTGGCTTAAAGCAGTATATCCCCCTCGCAGCTACGGTTCTTTCGCTTGCTACGGCTGCGACCGCTGCGACTGCCTATATCAACCAGGTTGGCTACCGTACCACAGATCCTAAGGAATTTACTCTTTTTGAAGGTTCTGGTGATATCGAAATTGTAGATGCCGCCGGTCAAACTGTACTTCAGGCTACTCCGAAAGCGGCATCCCGCTGGAATCCGAGCGGTCAGGATGTGCAGCTTGTCGATTTCTCCGCCTTGACTGTTCCTGGAACTTATTCCATCAAGCAGGGTGGGCAGGTGCTCCGTTCCGATTTGGTAATTGCCGAGAAGCCGTTTGAAAATGTTACTAAGGCTGCTTTGAAGTGGTACTATTATCAGCGGGCTTCCATGGAACTGGAAGAACAGTATGCGGGGCAGTGGAAACGCGCTGCTGGCCATACGAACTCGACGGCGACGCTCCACAGTTCTACGGGTGCTTCGGGAACGATTGAATCGAGCAAGGGCTGGTACGATGCTGGTGACTATGGCCGCTATATCGTGAACTCGGGTATTACGACTTATACGCTCCTTTCTCTTTACGAGCATTTCCCGGACTATTTCAAGACTTTCAAGTGGAACATTCCGGCCGACGGAACCCTCCCGGATTTGCTTGCTGAAATCAAGTACAATCTTGACTGGATGCTTACCATGCAGGCAGAAGATGGCGGTGTCTATCACAAGCTTACGACGCTTCAGTTCCCGGGCGACGTGATGCCCGCGAAGGATACGGAAAAGCTTTATGTGATTGGCAAGGGAACTGCGGCCGCGTTTGATTTTGCGGCGGTGATGGCTACTGCATATCGTGTGTACAAGCCGTTTGACGCAACTTACGCAACGAAGTGCCTTGAAGCTGCCAAGAAGGCTTATGCCTGGGGCGCTCAGAACCCAGAAAAGGCTTTCAACAATCCGATGGATGTGGCTACGGGTTCTTATAGCGATGGCAAGCTGGATGACGAAAAGGTCTTTGCAGGTATGGAATTGTTTATTTCTACGGGCGAAGCCTCCTATAAGCCGACTTTGAATCCGAACGAAACGAGCATTGTTCCTGCATGGCCTGAAGTGTATGGCCTTGCTGTTTATGGTGCCGCAACTCATGCGACGGAACTTGGTGCTGACGCCGCTACGGCAAAGAAAATGCTTACGGACTATGCTAATGAATTTGCATATGAAGCCTCGAAGGGCTTTGGCGTTGTTATGTCTCAAGACGATTTTGTCTGGGGATCGAATGCTGTTGCTGGCAACCAGGGCGTATTCCTTCTTCATGCTTACTATATCACGGGCGAACAGAAGTATTACGAAGCTGCAAAGAAGGTGGTGGACTACTTGCTTGGCAAGAATCCGCTCGATATGTCTTTCTTGACGGGTTTCGGTACCAAGTCCGCCAAACTCCCGCACCATCGTCCGAGTACTGCTGACAAGGTAACGGATCCTGTCCCGGGCATGATCGTTGGCGGTCCGCAGCCGGGTGGAGAAGATATCGGTTCCAAGTCCTGGGAATGCAAGGACTATACTTCTGGCAAGAAGCCTGCGACGGCTTACATCGATGACCGTTGCAGCTATGCCACGAACGAAGTGGCCATCAACTGGAATGCTCCGTTTGCATACTTGGTTGGCGCTATGGAAGCCTTGAATGCTGGTTACGCTCCGTCCTTTGCTGTAGAAGGTGTTGCAAAGGGAACCTCTGCGATCAAGCCTTCCGTTTCAAGAAGTCGTATGAAAGCAAACGATGGTGTTCGTCTTCGTTTTGCTGATCAGAAGGTGTTTATCGAAAAGAGCGGCAAGCGCTTTGACCTCAAGGGTCACCGCATGAAATAGAATTCCCCAAAATCCATATTCATAGAATGCAGAAACGGCGCCCCTTCCGGGACGCCGTTTTTTGTGGCATTTCGTCATCCTCCGTTAGGAGGAACCATAATTTCCTACCAAACACTTGCTACACTTTTCTGTAAAATAACGTTCTCGCGGGTGGGAAATGCGTTCAAACGGCTCTATATTATATGGACCAAAAACTTGCACTTTTTTACGAGGATGTTTGTGAAAAATCATGCGTTAAAGTCCGTCGCGCTTGCCGCGCTCGTCGCAGCCCCAGCTTTCGCAGTGACTGCCTATATCAATCAAATTGGCTACCGTCCGGGCGACTTCAAGGAACTCGCCTTGGTCGATGCTAATGGCAGCGTGGATTTCGTAAATGCTGCCGGTCAGGTGGTTCTCTCCGTGACGCCTAAGGCCGCTTCTTACTGGGATGCGAGCGGTCAGAATGTCCAGCTCGTTGATTTCTCCAAGCTCGCTGAAGCGGGCAAGTACAGCATCAAGGTAAACGGCAATGTGCTCCGTTCCGACCTCGTCGTGAAATCCCAGACGTACGAAGAAATCGTCAAGGCTTCCATCAAGTGGTTCTACTACCAGCGCGCTTCCATGGCTCTCGAAAGCCAGTACGCAGGCAAGTGGGCCCGCGCAGCCGGCCACACGAATCCGACTGCCGAACTTCACAATTCTACGGGTGCTTCGGGCACGATCAATTCTACCAAGGGCTGGTACGATGCTGGCGACTACGGCCGTTACATTGTGAACTCGGGCATCACGACCTACACGCTCCTCTCTCTTTACGAACACTTCCCACAGTATTTCAAGACGCTCAAGTGGAACATCCCGGCTGAAGGCTCCCTACCGGATTTGCTTGCTGAAATCAAGTACAATCTCGACTGGATGCTCACCATGCAGGCTTCTGACGGTGGCGTCTACCACAAGCTTACCTCTCTCGGATTCCCGGGCGATGTGATGCCGGCGCAGGACAATTCCAAACTTTACGCCATCGGCAAGAGCACGGCGGGCACGTTTGACTTTGCTGCCGTGATGGCAATGGCTTCCCGCATTTACAAGCCGTTCGACGCGACTTATGCTTCCAAGTGCCTTGAAGCCGCTAAAAAAGCTTACGCTTGGGGCCAGCAGAACCCGAGCCGCAACTATCTTGCCAATCCGTCGGATGTCTCGACGGGTGCCTATGAAAACGACAATCCGAACGACGAAAAGGTTCTTGCCGGGACAGAACTCTTCATCACGACGGGTGATGCTTCTTACAAGCAGTCCGGCTCTTCGGAATACGTCTCTTACTGGGGCGATGTCATGGGCCTTGCCACGTACGAAAAGGCTACGCATCAGGCGCAATTTGGTGGCGATGCAAACGAAGCCAAGCAAAAGATTTTGGGCACGGCAGACAACTTTGCTAACCGCGCTGAAAAAGGCTTTGGCGTTGTGATGGCAAAGGATGACTTTGTATGGGGTTCCAATGCGGTTGCCTCCAATCAGGGCGTTTGGCTGTTGCATGCCTACTACCTCACGGGCGAACAGAAGTATTACAAGGCTGCCGTCAAGGTTCTTGATTACCTCCTTGGCAAGAACCCGCTCGACATGTCTTTTGTGACCGGTTACGGCACCAAGTCTCCGAAAATGCCGCACCACCGCCCGAGTACTTCGGATAACGTAGAAGAACCGATTCCGGGTATGCTTGTGGGTGGCCCGCAGCCGGGCGGCGAAGACGTTGGCTCTGCCGCCGAATGGAAGTGCGCTGATTATCGCAAGGGCCAGGCGGCAACCGCTTACACCGATCAGCGTTGCAGCTACGCCACGAACGAAGTCGCTATCAACTGGAACGCTCCTCTTGCATACCTCGCTGGCGCTATCGAAGCCATCAACGCGGGCTATGCACCAGAATTTGCAGCCGCAGGCGTCGCAAGACAAGACGTGCCGGCCTCTAGTTCTTCTGATGTTCCCGCAAGCTCATCTTCGAGCGTACCGCAGAGTTCCTCCTCTGAAGTTGCAAGTAGTTCTTCCGCGATTTCTGGCAATTCCTCCTCTTCCGAGATGCCCGCAAGCTCCTCTAGCTCTTCTGCAAGCATTGAATCTTCCAGTTCGCAGGGCACGATTGCAATTCACGCTACGGTGGATTACAAGGCTGTTCGCTCGACGCAGCCGCGCCTCCGTTTCGACGACCAGAAGCTCTTCGTTGAAAAGGACGGCAAGCGCTTTGACTTGAAGGGACATAGAATTAAGTAAGTTCTATTTTCTAATATTCATAGAATGTCAAATGGCGCCCTGTCTGGGGCGCCGTTTTTTTCTACATTGACCGTATGATGTCGAGTATCTTAAATAATTTGTTGATGTTCGTTTTGGGGCTTCTGGCGTTGAGCTTTCTCGTGACCATTCACGAATTAGGCCATTTTATTGTCGCCAAGTGGAACAAAGTCCGAGTGAACACGTTCTCTGTAGGCTTTGGCAAAAAGCTTTTCCGATTCAAGAAAGGCGAAACGGAATATTGCATTTCGGCAATTCCCTTTGGCGGTTACGTCGCCATGGCTGGCGAAAATCCAGATAGCATTGAAGATGGTAAGCTTCCATCGCAAGATGATTTTTTGGGAAAGTCGGTTGGCGCTCGAGCGGCGATTGCTTTTGCGGGGCCGTTCGTGAATATCGCATTTGCATTTATCCTTCTGATTTTCCTTTATATGGTTGGCGTTCAGGAACCTGATAATAAGAGTCTCATTATCGGTTTTGTTGCGAAAAATTCGTCTGCTGAAATTGCAGGCATCCAGCCGGGTGATACGATCACGTCTATCAATGGCAAGGAAACGCAAGGATGGGATGATTTTCGTGAACAGATTGGCGTGAGCCTTGGTGCTGATGTGATGCTCGAAGTGCATCGTGGCGGTGAACCGCTTGCCATCAAGGTTGTTCCGCAAGAACTCGTGATCCCGGCGGCGGATTCCGCTTCAGAACCTATAAAGATGGGAATTGGCGATATCGGTATTTATCCGCGCAACCGCGTGATTGTGCGCCTGCCGCCTAAAGAAGGTTCTGCGGCGCAGAAGGCTGGCATCATGCGCGGTGATACGCTCTTTGAAATTAATGGTGAACACATTTCCCGTTACGAAGATGTTATTCGCCTCATTGATGGTTCCAAGGGGGCCGAAGTCAACGTGACGCTTTTGCGCAGTGGCGAAAAGGTCAACGTGAAGATGACTCCTGCTTACAATGAGGAATTCAAACGCTACATCGTCGGAATCCAGATGGGCTATGTGATGTTCAGCGAAACGCACCTCGTGCGCCGTGGCCCGATCGAAGCGTTCGAGAAGACCTGTGCCACGAGCTGGAAAATGACGACGAGCATATTCCGCTATTTCAAGCGCTTGTTCCAGGGACAGGTCAAGGTCGATGCTTTCTCCGGCCCGGTCTCGATTGTCGCCGTGATGGGCAACGTGTGGATGAGCGGTTTTCAGGACTTCCTCATGCTCCTTGCACTTATCAGCATTAACCTCGGCGTCATGAACTTGCTCCCACTTGCGATTACCGATGGCGGTCTCCTCTTGTTCCTTGGCATAGAAAAAGTGCGTGGCAAGCCGTTAAGCCTCAAGACGCAATCCGTGATCCAGAACGTCGCGGCGGCATTCTTCATCAGCTTCTTCGTTTTTATCACGATTCTCGATTTCGGGAAAATCTCGCTCTTCTTGAAATAGAAAATGGCGGCCTCGGCCGCCTTTACTGTCATTCCTCTTCGAGACCCTCTTGTCATTCCCCTAACGGGGCTTGACATGTTCGCCTCGGATATAGAAACATGCAAGCATGTTTCTGCATCGCTCGGCTCCATTGTCATTCCCGCCTCCGAGCGGGAATCTCCATTTATCTCGCTTGCATGTACGCGTACGCGAAATTCATCGGCGGTGTACTGATGCAAATGTATTCGAAAATCTCGGGACCCATATTGCGCAGCCCGTGAATTTCCTTCTCTGCAAATCGCACGACATCGCCTGCTTCAAACGGAACTTCCTTATCGTCGGCAAGCAACAAAACGCCACGGCCTTGAACCGCGACCCAAACCTGTTCCGACGTATAATGCTTATGGCGCGGCTGTTCTGCACCCGGCATGACAGAAACTTTCGTGACCGAAACCTTTTCTGATCTGCTGTTCTCGGGCGTGAGCATCTGTGCAGATTCCACTCCTGGGTTGCACAAAACCGTTATGTCGTACTTTTTAATCAGTTCCATTTCGTGTACAAAGATAGCTCTTTATTGTGCACAAATGGCTCAATGCTGTGCTAATCTTCTGTATTTTGCAGGTTTTAGGCTTCCATCCCGAGAACGGCACGGGCGAGCTGGTCTGCGCAAGAGGTTGGCTTTCCGCCGCAGGTGTTGCCGAGCAACTTGGCTGCAATGTCTTCGGCCTTCATGCCTTCGCAAAGTTTTGCAATGGCCTTGAGGTTTCCGTTGCATCCACCCGTAAAGCGGATGTTGCGGATAATGTCTCCGTCACGCGTGAACTGAATCGTCGTTGCGCATGTACCTTTTGTCTTAAATGTCTCTTCCATAGTAAACCCGTTGTTGTGATTTGTAATGTCTGCGCGTCTCGTCATCCTGAGCAACGCGAAGGATCCAGTGAAGTCTTGATTTGCATTAAATATAGAATGTCTTGTCATACCGCGTGGCGACTTAGCGATCGCTAGTTATTTTTTATAGATTATAGCAACAAACTATATGGCAATGGTTTAGGTATGAATATTCTTGTTCTTTCGGGTAGCCCGCGCAAGGGCTGCAATACGGATTTGCTGGTGGAATCGTTCGTAAAGGGCGCTTCGCAAAAGCACCAAGTCGAAGTCGTTTCTGTTCACGATTACAAGGTCAATCCTTGCATCGGTTGCAATTCGTGCTTTGCCCGCGATGACCACAAGTGCTGCCAGAAAGATGATATGCAAATCGTCTACGACAAAATGGCGAATGCCGAAATGCTCGTGATTGCATCGCCGGTTTATTTCTACGGCTTGAGCGCACAGCTGAAAGCAGTCATCGACCGTTTCCACAATCCGATCCGCGATACGTTTCACATCCACAAGATGGCTTTGCTTCTGGTCGGTGCGGCTTCGCTTCCGGAACTGTTCGATGGCATCCTCACGCAGTACAAGCTTTGCTTGAATTTCTTCAAGTTGCAGGACATGGGCCAAGTGCTTGTGCGTGGCGCAAAAGATAAAGGCGATGTCAAGAACGGAGATGCGCTCCAAAAAGCTTTTGAGTTAGGACAAAGTCTTTAAAAATATGTAAGGAGGGAAAATGAAACGTTTTCGTGATTTTATCGGCTATTTGTTAGGTGGGATTCTCTTTGTGATGCTCATCCCGACAATCATGTGGCTTGCATCTGGAATGCCCGCGCTTTGGCCTGTTGATGCTTGGCGCTGCGTTGTGGCGCCTGTCGTGATGCTTGTGGGCCTTGTGCTGAGTGTTTGGACTATCGTCTACATGCGCAATCGCGGCAAGGGCAATCCGATGGATGCTTTTGGCCACGAAGTGGCCCCGCGTACGCAGCACCTGATGGTCGAAGGCCCGTATAAAATCAATCGCAACCCGATGCTGACCGGGACTCTCGTTTACCTCGTGGGTGCCGCCGTGTGGCTGTGGACTTGGCAATCGTGCGTCGTATTTGTCGCCTTCTTTGCCATCATGATGGTGCAGGTGCTGAGCGAAGAAAAACGCCTCCGCCGCGACTTCGGCGAAGAATACGAAGAGTATTGCAAACACTCACGCCGGTTCTAAAATTTGAGATTTTGTATGTAATTCATTTTACAGCTTGAACTTTACACCCCAAGCCATGAAACCGGCCTGCCCGATTCCAAACTGCCAAAAGAAGGATGTGTCCTTTCCAAATTCAAATCCCGCAAGGGACAAATGCCAAAGTGTATTTGCTTTAAATTCTTCACTGTTGAAAAGGAATACGGTTCCAATTGCCAGTAGAGAGTAAAAACGAAAATTAGATTCGTTAATCCAGTTAATTTTAGCTTTGGGCATGAACGTAATGGTGTGATTGTTATAACCGGAACCGACATACGAATATGTCAGTATGCCGCCGGTTTCCAATTTTCCCCATAGCTCGTATCCATATGCGACATTGAACGAACTCATTGTTAAAAGATTGACATCTTTTAGGTCTTCTTTGTCACCACCAAAGTAACTGACTAGCGCATTTGCTGCCATGACGCTTGCTCCAGTCGTGTTTAAAAGACCGTAGCTAAGGCTCACGCTGTGGGCTCCATTTTCACTGGCGAATAAAACAGAAACTGTAAACAGCAAACAGAGAATAAACGATTTCTTCATATAACAGACAATATAAAAAAGTTTATTTGTTACGGCTTTGTCGAAAAATACTCCCGTAATTTCTGCAGATTCTAAAGATTACGTTCATAAGCTCGTATAAATGATAGTCATAATTGTGTTTAAATATAACATTGTTGACGGCGCTGCCATGAAATGATGAATTTTTCTTGTGTGCTTGCCGATGTGCATTAATGTAATGTGCTAAAATGAATAATCTGCATAATATTCTGAAATGATTATGCAAATTTTGTGACTTTTCTGCATAAAAAAGCTATATTATATGCAGAAAAGAATACGATTATGCATAAATTTGATTATTCATTCCTGAAAAATGGGCTTTTGCCCGCAAATTTGGTCAATACGACGTCCTCTATTGCGTCGTTAAAGACGATGGCGTCGTTTCGCAAGGAATCCTATCAGGAAATTTTCACGGAACTTGAATCCATAGCCAAGGTCCAGTCCGTCAAGAGTTCAAATGCGATTGAGGGTATCATTACTAGCGATGATCGAATTGCACAAATCGTGAACCAGAACAGCGCTCCGCTTAATCACGATGAAGCCGAAATCGCTGGCTATCGTGATGCGCTTTCGCTTATCCATACCGGCTATAGTGATATTCCGTTTTCTGTGCAGAGCATGCTCTCGCTGCACCGGACTCTTCTCGCACAAGTCGCCCAAAGTCGCGGAGGCGTGTTCAAAAACGAAGACAACGTGATTCTGGAAATCGACAAGTCGGGAATGCGCAAGATTCGCTTTGCTCCAGTGAGTGCTGCTGAAACGCAAAAGGCGATGGAACAACTTGAACTTGCTTACATGGATGCTGCGGCTGATGACTCGATAAGCAAACTGTTGCTGATTCCATGCGTGATGCTTGATTTCCTGTGCATTCATCCATTTAGGAACGGAAACGGCAGAATGTCACGATTGCTCTCGCTACTTCTTTTGTACAAGAATGACTACGATGTCGGCAAGTACATTTCTTATGAAGAACAAATCAACAAGGATAAGTCGTGGTATTACGAATCGTTGCGGGAATCTTCCGTGAATTGGCACGAGAGTCGCAATGATTATTTCCCGTTCGTTCAGCATTTTTTAAGTATGCTTTATCAGTGCTATCAGGAATTGGATAAACGCTTTGCGACTGTAAATTCTAATAAGATCACCAAGTCTTCCCGCATCGAGGCAACTGTCTTGAATAGCCTTCTCCCGATATCGAAATCCGAGATATGCAAAATTCTTCCCGATGTCAGCCCGACTACCGTCGAATATGTTTTGGGAAAGATGCTGAAGAGCGGAGTCGTCACGACTGTCGGCGCCGGGCGCGGCACAAAGTATCTGAAGAAGTAACGACATCTCGTGGATTTTTATGGAGAAGGTAGAAACTATATGAAATTTTTAGCAGTATTCCTTTTGACGCTTTCGTTGGTGGCGACAAGTTCTTTTGCGGTGTCTCTGAATTCTCCGTTGGTTTTGTCAATGCAGGAATACGAAGGTACTATGACCTCCGACGATTTTGACTATAATGAAAGATCGGAGGCTGATTTCGGTTTCTTTAAACCCTTTGTGGGTGTGATTTCGTTTATGCTTGTTATTTTCGGGTTTTCTTGGGGTGTGCTGGGGGCAAAGGAACTCAAGGACGGGGTGATGGTGGAGGTGCGATGCTTGGTGAAGGCTTGGGCATAACTGTTTTAGGGGGCTTGGGCCTATACTGGGCATTTTGAAAAAAATGCAGCGGAACGCTGCACTATCTATTTTGAAACGTTTTCGACGTAAAGAATTAGATTGTAAAGCCGTGTATCTGCTTTGGACGATTCCATTGAACGATGTTCAATTTGTGTGAAGTAGGTTGAATCGGTTGTGTAGTATGTTAAAGGAATTGCGTCTAACTCTTCGTTGTTGGAAATCGGCTTTATTATATAGCGGTCATTGATAGTGCCGTTCTTGTCTCGGTATGGGAAAAACATCGCTTTCAAGTCATGTGGCTTTTTGGAAATGTGAATGGTTTCGTACATTTGATATTCTTGGTCGGCATCTGTTTTCTTGTAGATGTTGTATTCAAAATACAAACTGTCATTATTGATGCCTATAGCGTTGTGAATGCCTTCATAATGTGCTGTGTCGTCAACGGCAAGGAAAATACAAGCTTCGGGGGCTGAAGTTGCTTTTTGGGAAATGCTGGGTAGTGCATGATAGCCTTTTGCCGTTGCACAACCGCATATTGATAAGGTGATAATGCCTAAAATTGTAACTGCCCAGTAGCGGGTTCTTTTCATATTTTCCTCCAGAGATGACGTGTTGAGGGGCTTGGATAACTCTAATTATACATTATTCCGTATGTTGGCAGATTTCTTATAATGCATTTTTCTACATTTCCCCCCGTACAAAGATAAGGATTCGCTTATGAATATTCTCGTCGTTGGTAGCGGTGGTCGCGAACATGCCATCGCTCTTGCAGTCAAGAAGTCGCCGCTGTGCGACACTCTCGTGTGCGCTCCGGGCAACCCGGGCATGGCTAACCTCGGCAAGTGCGTACCGGTGGATGTGGCCGACCCGAAAGCCATTGCCGACCTCGCGGTTGCCGAAAAGATTGACCTCGCGGTCATCGGCCCCGAAATTCCGCTGGTCGCTGGCGTGGTGGATGAATTCCGCGCTCGCGGTCTCCGTGCTTTCGGCCCGACTGCGGCTGCTGCCGCGCTCGAAGGCTCCAAGGCCTTCAGCAAGGATATCATGAAGAAGTACAACGTGCCGACGGCAGCCTTCGAGACCTTCACCGATCTCGCCTCTGCCAAGAAGTTCCTTGCCGAACACCCGGCTCCGATCGTGGTGAAGGCGTCGGGCCTCGCTGCGGGCAAGGGCGCTATCGTCTGCATGACCGACAAGGAAGCGAACGACGCAGTCGAAGAAATGCTCGGCGACAAGGCGGTCTTCGGCGAATCTGGCAAGACGGTCGTGATCGAAGAATTCATGGACGGCGAAGAAGCTTCCATCTTCGTGGTTTGCGACGGCAAGGACTACGTGATTCTCTCCTCTGCCCAGGACCACAAGCGCGTCTTTGACGACGACAAGGGCCCGAACACGGGTGGCATGGGCGCTTACAGCCCGGCTCCGGTAGTCACGGACGCTCTCCTCGACGAAGTGAAGAAGACGATTATCGAACCGACCCTCAAGGGCATGGCCGCCGAAGGCAAGCCCTACACGGGCGTGCTTTACGTGGGCATCATGGTGACTGCGAAGGGCCCGAAGGTCGTGGAATACAACTGCCGCCTCGGCGACCCCGAATGCCAGATTGTGCTTCCGCTCTACGACGGCGACGTGCTCGCTCTGTTCGACGCTGCCGAAAAGGGCGAACTCGCCAAGCTCGGTGCCCCGAAGGCTCCGAAGGGCAGCTCCGCTATCGTCGTGCTTGCCAGCGCTGGTTATCCGGGCTCCTACGAAAAGGGCAAGGTCGTCACGGGTATCGAAGAAGCCGAAAAGAACGGCGCCCAGGTGCTCCATGCCGGTACCAAGATGGTGGACGGCAAGCTGGTCACGAACGGTGGCCGCGTGTTTGGCGTGGTGGGCCATGGCGAAACGCTCCAGGCTGCTCTCGACATCGCTTACGAAGCCGCCGAAAAGGTTCAGTTCGAAGGCAAGTTCTACCGCAAGGACATTGGCAAGAAGGGCCTTGCAAGACTCGCTAAGAAGTAGGAAGTAAGAAGTAGACAGTAGGAAGTAAATATGCAGATTAATGAAGTTCCGAATGCAAAGGTCGGTATCGTTGCGGGTAGCAAGTCCGACCAGGAAACTGTAGACAAAATCACCGCTGTGCTCGACCAGTTCGGCATCACGTGGGAATACAACATCCTCTCTGCACACCGCACCCCGAATGCGACCGCGAAGTATGCTCGCGAAGCCGCCGGGCGAGGCCTCCAGGTCCTCATCGGTGTGGCTGGCCTCGCTGCAGCCCTTCCGGGTGTGCTCGCAGGGCACACGATTCTTCCGGTGATTGGTCTGCCCTGCGCGGGCGGCCCGCTCAACGGCGTCGATGCACTGCACTCTATCGTGCAGATGCCCCCGGGAATCCCGGTGGCAACAGTCGGCATCGGCAACGGCAAGAATGCCGGTTTCCTCGCTGTCCACATCGTCGCCCTCTCTGACGCAAGCGTCCGCGAAAAGCTCGTTGCTTACCGCAAGGGCCTCGGGGATATCGAAGGCTAAGTCTTCTAATTCCGAATTAAAAAAAACGCTGGCGTTTCGTCAGCGTTTTTTGCTTTTTTGTCACAGTCTCTTTGATTTTACTCACATGTAGCCGTATCTATCGCTTTCGACTTTTATATATTGTCTTTATCTTAAATTTTATCCATTATAAAGAGTATTGGGGTCTATGTTTTACCGTGCTTTGAAAAGTGTTTTGTTGCTTGCGTTTACTTTGTCGGTTTCGTCTATGGCGGCGGAATCTTCGGATTCGTCTTCGTCTGTGCAGTCCCAAAGTGCGGCGAATCTCGACAAACTGCCTCAGTCTTCGGCGACTCTCGAATCGCAGACCCCAGGCGTTCAGCCGTCCTCAAGTGCTAGTGCGCCTGCAAAGCCTCTTTCCAAGTGGCAGACCCTTCCCGAAGTCAATGCCTCGTGGATGAATGGCGAACGTCTTGAATATGAACTCAGCTGGGGTTTTATTACGGCTGGCTACGCTACTCTCGAAGTCAAACCGCGCAAGGATGGCAAGGTCGAGTTCCTCACATTTGCAACCGCCAACAAGACGGTCAATAAATTTTACCCTGTCCATGATACCGTCTATACGCTTGTTCACAAGAAAGGCCTCATGACGGATGTATTCCGCAAGTCCCTTCACGAGGGTACTTTCCACAACAAGTCGCTTATTAGGTTTAATCGCGATGGCAAGAAGGCCGTTCTTTCCGATACGGTATTTAAGGACCCGGTCAAGCACTATGTCAAGCGCTCTGCAGATACGTCTGTGACGATTGATGGGCTTGAACACAGCATTATGTCGGCGTTTTATCTTGTGCGTACGCTTCCGCTTAAAGAGGGTGAAACATCTCGTTTTTCGGCGGTAAGCGGGAAAAAGCGCTATGAACTGAAGGTGATTATTCACAAACGAGAAACGATCAAAACGGATTTGGGCACGTTCAAGACCGTTAAAGTAGAACCTGTCCTGGATGGTGACGGCATTTTCAATTCCAGCGGTCGCATTTTCATCTGGTTTACTGACGATGAAAAGCGACTTCCAGTGCTCATGCAGTGCGAAATTAAGCTTGGTTCGATTAAGGCAGAGCTGAAAAAGGCTAAATAGTCATACTAGAATCTTACGAAATTGTAAAATCAAACGAAAAAACAAGTTTTACAAGAAGTTTTCGAAAAAAACTTCTATAAAAAGTTATATTCCAAGCGTGGTTATTTATCCGAGGCTTTTTTAATGCTGAAAAAATTGTTGTTGCTGTTGTGTCTTTCGAGTTTGGTTGCATGGGCTGCTCCTGCAAAAGCGCGTAAAGCTAAGTCTAAAAAGGCTGCTCCTGTAGCAGAACAGACCGTTGAAGCTCCTGCTGCTCCTGCGGAATCCGATGATGGCTTTATGTCTGTTTCCGAGGCTCCTTCTTCTTCTGCGGCAAAAGCTGTCGATGATGATGACGAGGAAGAAAATGCCGAAGCGTCTATGGCTGGCATGAATGCCGCACAGAAAAAGGACTTCCTTTCCCGTAAAAAGTTTGAAGAAGAACAGCGCTTGGACGAATATGCAAACTCCGAACGCCGTCGTGACTGGCTCAAGGACCGTCTCGTTTTTGAATTGGGACTTGGTTCCCGTATGCCGTTCATGGGTGAATCTGGCATGGGCATGGGCCTTGGCGCTGGCGTCGAATATATCACTCGCTGGCATGTAGGCGCTTTTGCCTCCTTCGGTTTCTTGCCGAAGGTCAAGGACAGTGAATTTGATTATATGGAACTTGAAGGTGGTACGGGTTACAAGATCGGTATTAACTACTACTTCTTCCCGAAGATTCCTATCCACCTGGGCTTGTCCGCTTCTTACGGTACGGTCTACTTTGACCACGATATGGAACCGGATGACAGTGGTCTTCGCCGCTTGATTTCTGTAAAGGGCTACCAGTTTGATATCCTGGTGTCTTACCTCTCGAATGAATGGTATTATTTGCAGTTCTCTTTTGGTTTCTACTATTCTCCGGAACTTGCCAAGCCTCGTGAATCGAACCCGAGCTTCAAGGAAACGAAGGACTCCAAGACGGAAACCGAAGTTACTTATGCTTCTCGCGTCGTGAACAAGCCTAACGGCATGGACAAGACCGGCATCGTGTTCGGCATTACCATCGGTTATTCCTTCCCGGAATTCTTCCCGGACGATACCGAAAAGCGTCGCCGTCAGCGTGAAAAGGAACGCAAGAACGCCAAGTAATCCGCATCTAGCTTAAGTGCTAAAAAGCCCGCCAGTTCATCGAACGGCGGGCTTTTTGTTTGCTTTTAATACCCATGTCCGGAATCGAACCGGAATACCTTCCTTCGGAGGGAAGGACACTATCCATTGTGATACACGGGCGTGAGCCTTTAAGGCGGGTATAATATAATAATTTAGACGAGAGAATGTGCCTACGGCACTACAGATGACAAATGCAAAAGGCGAATGCTGCAGGGCTGCTTGCAGACCTATAACTGAGCCGAGCATTTGGGGCTTGCCCAAAGACGAAAGTATCTCTCGTCTCTCGTCTTTAGTCTCTAGTCTATCAATTTGACCACAAGTTCGTGCGGTTCGGCATCCACGACGAGTGCGTTGTGGAACTCTCCCACGTCGCCATCGCCCTCGATGACCTTCACGATATCGTCGTTCTCCATCGAGTTGCCTTCCGTGCGTCCGTAGAAGTGGTATTCGCTTTCTTCGGCGACCTGGTCGATGATGATCTTGACTGTCTTTCCGATCATGTTCTCGGCGTATTCGGCGGCAAGTTCTTCCTGGTAGTCCGTGACTGCTTCGAGCCTTGCGCGGGCATCGCTTTCGTCCACGGCGGGGAGGTCCATGTCCATCACCGGGGTTCCTTCTTCGGGGCTGAACACGAATCCGCCCAAGTGGTCAAATTGCACATCCTGCAAAAGTTCCATCAGCTCTTCGAAATCTTCGTGCGTTTCACCGGGGAACCCGACGAGCACGGTGCTGCGGAGCGTCACGCCCGGGATGCGTTCGCGGATCTTGTGCAGAAGGTCAACAAGTTCCTTTTTGCGGTAATTGCGCTTCATGTACTTGAGCATCTTGTCGCTTGCATGCTGGATCGGCATGTCCACGTACTTCACGAGGCGCGGTTCTTTGGCCATCAAGTCCAGAAGTTCATCGTCCACGAACATCGGGTACCAATAGAGCATACGGATCCACGGGATGCTCGTGTTGTCCAAGAGAGCGCGCAAAAGTTCGACAAGCGTACCGTCCTTCTTGCCCTTTTCACGTCCAAAGTAGGTTGTGTCCTGTGCGATCAAAGTAATTTCCTTGACGCCCTGGGCTTCGAGGTCCTTTGCCTCTGCGACGATGTCTTCAATGGAGCGGGAATCCTGCTTGCCGCGAATGAGCGGGATGGCGCAGTAGGCGCAACGGCGGTTGCATCCTTCCGCGATTTTCAGGTAGGCATGGTGCGAAAATCCGCCCAGGTTCATGCGGGGGAGGTTCTCGGCGTCGCAGCTCTGCGGTGCGACAATGCCCATCTTCTTTAAAAGTTCGCCTGGCTTGTACGTGCCGACCCAGTAGTCCACTTCGGGCAGTTCCTTCATCAGCTCTTCGCCATAGCGGCCGCTGAGGCAGCCCGAAACAATCAGTTTCTGCTTGGCCTTCTTTGCTTTGGCCTGTGCAAGAATCGCATTGATGGATTCTTCCTTTGCGGCTTCGATAAAACCGCACGTGTTCACGAGGATGTAGTCCGCCTTTCCGGCGGTATCGCAGGTTGCAAAACCTGCATGGAGCATTTCGCCGACGAGGTTTTCTGCGTCGACCTGGTTCTTGGCGCATCCGAGATGCACGACAAAGACTTTGGGCTTTTTTGTAGGCATGGCACAAATATAGAATTTGAGGCAAGGGGTGCTTCGACGACGTGTTCGGGAGCTGTTTTTTTTCAATGATGGCTTTAAAGCTGTGCTTCTGTATCTTTTTTTTATATTTTCCAAATAACAAAATAATAAGGAGAGTATTTATATGAAAAAAATTATCCTTGCATCAGCAATTATGCTTGCTATGACCGCTTGCGATACTGGTACCAGTGCTAATGCTGACTCCGGAAAAGTCGTGAACGGTTTTTCGTGCAAAGTGACTCGAACGGCCAATTCCGTTACGCTTTCTGAAACGTATGTGCTGGGAACCTATAAACAAACGCAAACGGTTTATCAGGATCAATATGGTTTTGATTATTCCATTTGGGCTTCGGACATTGTTTTCACTGATCTTGAAGAAGCCGCTGAGGTATGCGCGGACGAAAGGGATGAAGCCAGGAGCTGGAGAGATGGCAGCTACCAGGTGGAATGCTCGTCGAATTCTGTGCATGTGAAACAGCGTGATGATAGCACTCGAGAGGATCTGGAAGAAACCGCTGCCGAGTACCAGGCCCAGTGTGACGATGGTTACCGGAGAGCCCAAAACGGCACTCTTTACGAATACGATTGATCCTGTTTTCGTTAGGTTTTAAATGAAAAAGGCTCCGCAAAGTGCGGGGCCTTAACAGTTCGTTGTTCTTGTAAAATTACATATCTTCGCTTCCGCCCGGCTGGCCGATGCGGTCGTTCTTGCGGTTGTCCACCCATCCGGCATAACCCTGCGGAGCGAGGACTTCCTTGCCGAACTGCTGGGCGTTTGCAATCGTGGAGAAATACCCGACGCGTACACGGTAGAACGTGCCTTCGAGTTCTCCCGGGTTTTCAACTTCGGCGACGTATGCCTTGATGCCCTGGTCGGAGAGCTTGCTCACGACGTTGTTGGCGGCTTTTCTGGAGGGCTGGATGCTTACCTGGATTACGAATGGGCCGGAGGCTTCTTGTTCGACGCTGGATACCGGAGCTGGGGTTTCGACAGGAGCGGGCTTTTCTTCGCTAAGGGATTGGATCGGAACGAGTGCCGGTTCTTCCTGGACTGGTTCTGGAGCCGCTTCTTGCACTGGAGCGGGTTCTTCGACGACGGGTTTTACCTCGACTTGTGGAGCAGGCTGTTCTTCCTTGCTACCGCAAGCAGAAAGTAGGGCGATGGAAAGGGTGAATGCCCCAAGTAAAGAAACCGATTGCAATTTCATGGTCGTACTCCGCTAAAAAAATAGTTCTCCGGCAATTTGGAAAATCTTACAAATAATATACATAAGTCTTTGATACTTCGCAAGTTATGAAGATTTATTTTTCTGAAAAAAGTCCATATTTTACAAAAAATTACGAGGAAATTTTGATTATTTATTTAGTTTTAGTGCTCAAATGTTTATGCATGCTGTAAAGCAGAAGCCCTGGAAAAATTTCCAGGGCCTCGTAATTTAAAGCGGATTGTTCTTCTTAAGAATCGCAATACCCGTTACGGAACTCTCGACATGTGGAAGCCCATGATCATTTGATCGTCCGGGGCGTCGTTCTGAGTGCAAGCGAGCTTGAGAATGATCTTTCCGGATGCCGGAACCGTGAACGAATGGAGAATGTACGGTTCGCGGATTTCCTGCATGGATGCGCTAGAGTATTCATAGCTGGACTTGGAGGTGAATTCGGTACCGTTCTGGAAGAGGTGTGCTTCCATCTTGATCGGCAACTTGCCCAAGGACTTGATCGTGTTGCCCTTCATGAGCCATGTCACAGCGAGCTTGTACTTTTCACCAGCCACTAAACCGTCGATGAGGACGTTTTGCGTCTTGTTGTTTCCGTTAGCGTCCTTGAAGAGAGACGTGTAGTTTGCTCGGTTCCAGTAGCCGGAGAAGGACTTGTTGGATGCCATGAGGTTGAATGCCGGAACGCCCGGAACTGCACCGCCATCGGAATCTCTGTCTTCAATGAGGTTGCCAAGAGTAGAAGTCAGGAATACGGGCTTGACCATTTCCGGGTGACCCTTGAAGAACGGGTGCTTGCTCATCAAGACTGCGCCCATGGCTGCAGAATACGGTGTCGATGCGCTCGTTCCGTTAAAGATGTCGCCGTATGCATCCGGGAAAATGGGGTCTGTGAAGTTCGTGAGGTTCATGATATCGGGCTTCGTATTGCCGATATTGGAGTTGATGTAGTTGCTGTACGGCAAGTAGAAATAGGCCGGTCCTTCCGGAGTTGTACTTGGAAGCGGGTTCACGGCGCCGACAGTAATGACGTTTGCTGCCTTGCCCGGGGAATGGATGGTCGGTTCGGGCTGCAAGCTTTCGCTCTTGAGGTTACCTGCGTTCACGAATTCGGTAACGCTGGTTTCATAGACGTAGTTGTCGTACTGGGCGTCGATGACTTCGTAGTTATTGCGGTACTGGCCGTTATAGTAGAAGCCCAGGGAAGTTGTACCAATGTAGATCTTCGGGCTGAACGAAGACGGGTCTGCAGGACCATCGTGGCTGTTCAGGACCGTGTAGTCATAGCCGTAGACGTTTACGTTCGGTGCAAAAAGCTGGAGGACGCCAGTCACGCCGGTAGCGTGGTCGCTGGTGCCGGAGCATCCCGGCGTGGAGTGCTTGGACGGGTCCGGAATTTCACTTACTCTTGCGCAACCCTGTTCCAGATAGTAGACGCCGACGTCATTTCCCTTGTATCCGTCAGCGTGTGCAAAGTTGAGCTGGGAAATTTCGAGAGCTTCGTCACGCGTTACGTAATTGGCGGTGTAATAGCCGTAGCCACGAGTGTAGTCTGTAACGGTGAGGTAGTTCGGTTCGACCTGCAATTCTTCGCTTTCGATGTAGATTGCATCCGAAGACTTGAGCTTCTTTTCGATTTCAGTAGGAGTCAAGAAAGCCTTGTAAGATTTCTTGAGCGGCTTGCGCTTCTTTGCACGGCGCTTTTCCCAGTCTTCTGTTTTCTTGAAGAACGACTTTCTGTCGATTGTCTTGCCGTTCAGCCAGAACTTTTCTTCCTTGGAATCGCCATTGAAGGAATAGAATGCGCTGATCGGTTCGATATCAATGTTGTCCACCTTCAAGTCCGTGACGGTGACTTCCATTTTTGGTTCGATTTCATCTTCAACCATGTAGACGGTGGAATCGCGGAACTGACCTTTTTTGGATTTGCGGCCGAGAATATCGCTCTTGAGGACAACTTTTCTCTTTTGTGCGTTGATTTTTTTATTAGCCTTTTCTGCTTTGTATTTTTCAACAAATTCCCTAGCTTTTGGGGACAAGCGGTCTAGATGATTGTCTGCTAAACCTGCTTGCGCAGAGACTACTCCAGCAAGTGAAAGTACCAATAAAGTCTTGGTATTCATCCTTTTCTCCTAATTTAATTGTAATTGATTATTTTACATTTTGTTAGCAAAATGTTGTATGAATATAATTTATTCTTTGAAACAAATGAATATGATGGGTTGTAAAATGTGAAATATTAAAAATATTTTACATAAAACAGGCTGAGTATGAGTGTGGCACCATTGTTTTAATCCCTTTAAAAGCCTCAAAACATGAAAAATGGTTTTGACAACCCCCTGAATTATTTCTATTTGTAATAAAAAACAATTTTTGTTGTAACAAAAAGAAAAGGTTTATATGGGCTTCAACATGCACGGGCTGGCGTTCAAACAGTCCATGATGACCCTGGTCGGTTTCAGCATCGTGTTTGCGACGCTGTTTGGGGTTCTCAGTTTTAAGGTGCAAAGCGAGCTTTCGACGTTGCTCACGGAAAAAGGCGAAGAGATCAGTCTTGCAAATGTCGCCATAATCGAAAAGCTTTTCGAAAAAGGCAAAAAGCTCGGCGATGAATATGCTGAAGTGCTTGGTAAGGAAATGCTTTCGGGCAAGGACCTTGATGACTTTCTGACGCAGGCGGTCTTTGACGCGCGGCAGACGCTTCCGCAGGTGCTGGCTGTTGTGGTTGCCTATGAACCGGGGATGGCGCCTAAGGCAAAATGGCATCAGGAAGTGATGCGGCTGGCCCAGTATTCGGGTAATGACATCAAGCTCTTGAAGGGGAAGGATTATCTGGAGAAAACTTGGTACAAAAGTACCAAGAACTTGCAGAAAGGGCTTTGGCAAGAACCTTTTATCGGAGACTTTATCAAGGAACCCATTGCAATTTATACGGCTCCGATTTACCAGAAAGATGCTTATGGAAACACCGTCTTTGCGGGTGTTCTCTGTGTTGATATGTCGATTGCCTTCCTTAAAGAAACGGTAGCCTCGATCCCGGTGTCGAATTCCGGGTATGTGGTCGTCCTGTCTGCAAATAATACTGTTATCGCGCACCCTAAGAACGAAATTGTTTTCAAGGAGAGCTTGTCCGATCTCTCGGGAGGGATGGGAGTTCGTACGGTCACGGAATTTGAGAAGGCTGTGCAGAGCATGAAAAAGGGGCTTTTCATGGGGAGCACACCCGATGGCAAAGAGGCGGTTATCTACTTCAAGGCGATGGATGCGAATGGATGGACGTTCATGATCGTGTGGCCCGCGCATGAATATATGGAAAGCCAGCGTTCCCTGGAAAAAATGTTCGCGTGGATGAGCGTTGCGGGCTATGTTGTGATGTTGTTTTTGATATTTGTAATTTCGTCCAGGGTGTCCCGCCCGCTCAAGGAGCTGGCTGTGGCTGCAAATAAAATGGGGCAGGGCGATTTCGATGTGGAAATTCCGCACCTCTCTGGCCGCGATGAAATTGCTCAGTTTGCGTGGGCGTTCCTGAACATGCGCACGTCGCTCAAGGAACATATCGAGAAACAGAAGGACTTGGACCGCATTGAAAGCGAGCTAGATTTCGCGAAGGATATTCAGCTTGGGTTCCTTTCGATGACGGAAAAAGAGGAAAATTCTGAGGACTCGCTCCATGAACTCACTCCGTTCCTGCAACCGGCGAAGGAGGTCGGTGGTGATTTTTATG
The DNA here is from genome assembly GCF_002210345.1 of Fibrobacter sp. UWB4. Lineage (NCBI taxonomy): Bacteria > Pseudomonadati > Fibrobacterota > Fibrobacteria > Fibrobacterales > Fibrobacteraceae > Fibrobacter > Fibrobacter sp. UWB4. The sequence continues at coordinate 52,862 of NZ_MWQI01000010.1, forward strand.
ATTTCTTCAAGCTGGATGATGGACGTTTGTGTGTAGTCGTGGGCGATGTGTCGGGCAAGGGAGTCCCGGCTGCGCTGTTTATGATGGTGTCGCGCATTGTGCTCCGTACGACGGCTAGAAACTTGCAGTCTGTTGTTGAAACTTTTGAGAAGGCTAATTACGAGTTGGCGAAACGTAACCGCGCGAACATGTTTGTAACCGTCTGGATGGGGTTTGTCGATTTGCAGACGGGGCGTATAGAGTTTGCATCGGCGGGGCATAATCCGCCGGTGATTCGCCATAAGGATGGCTCGGTTGAACTTGCGAAGAGCAAGGCGGGGGTCGTTATGGCGGCTATGGAAAACTCGCGCTACAAAATGCAGACGCTTGAGCTTGCCCCGGGCGATACACTGTTTCTCTATACCGATGGCGTGACCGAAGCGACCAACGAGCATAACGAGCTGTTCGGCAATGACCGGTTGCTTGATGCCGTTTCGCTTGGTGGCGGGCGGGGTACTAAAGAAATTTGTCGCTTTGTCAAACGCCAAATTGACGCTTTTACAAGAAATGCCCCGCAATTTGACGACATTACCATGCTGGCGATGGAATATAAAGGGGGTAATGACCGGTAAGCTTAAAGTGCTTACAAAATGTTACCCTTGACGGATTTAGAATATTTAGGTATATTTGGCTATCCAAAAACTGAATTTTTAACCAAAGGATTATCGTGATCGGCGTTATTGTTAAGTCCAACGAACCTTTCGAACGCGCACTCAAGCGTTTCACCAAGTCTTGCGAAAAGAATGGTATCATTTCCGACGTCAAGAAGCGTCAGCGTTTCGAAAAGCCCTCCGAAGAAAAGAAGCGTATTGAAACGGCTGCTCGTCGCAAGCGTCTCAAAGAGATTGCTGACCAGAACCGCAAGCGTCTCTACTAATTCGATTCAATAATCGGAAATTTGCTAAGCTTTAATGAGTTGTCGGCTGGTGCTGATGACTCATTAGGTGTTTTATAACAAATCTTCATCGCTTGGAGCGAAGCGTTATAATCGCTCGAGGTCAATATGAGTTGTGCATTGCTTACCCAGATTCTCGACGACATCAAGACCGCCATGAAGGCTCACGATGCCGAAACTCTCGGAACTCTTCGTACGCTCCATTCTGACATCAAGAACGAAGCTATGAAGTCTGGTGCCACTCCGGCACAGATTACCGAAAGCATTACCGATGCCATGTGCATCGACGTTCTCGCCAAGAGCGTGAAGCAGAAGCAGGAATCCATCGAAATCCTCAAGAAGGGCGGATTCCTGGACAAGATCCCGGCCGAAGAAGCTGTCATTGCCATCTACCGCAAGTATATGCCGGCCGAGATGACCGAAGACGAAGTCAAGGCTCTCATCGCTGAAATCAAGGCTGCAACGGGCGCCTCTTCTCCGAAGGACATGGGAAAGATCATGAAGGAACTTTCCCCGAAGGTCAAGGGCCGCTTTGATTCCAAGCGCGCTTCTGCCCTCGTACAGGAAGCGTTGAAATAGTCGGAAGTAGACGGTAGGAAGTAGGAGGGGAACGTTTTCCCCTGACTCGTACTTCGTGACTCGTCACCCCTTCTAGCGTGGCCTCAGACGCCGGCCCCGCAACGCCCCGCTGTCATGCCCGCCACTGAGCGGGCATCTCCTTTTTTTATACAGCTAAAAAAATTATATTTCCTTCATCAATCATTTGTTGTAATTCATTGAAATATCCAAAGGTTTGCTTTATGCGCAAATTATCTTTTTTCATGTTGATTGTGTTCGCCATTCAGTTGACTGGTTGCTTGGGCTTGGCTTATCGCATGAGTTCGTTGGAAAAAACGACGTTTGCGCCATCTCTTTCTGACGCCTACAAAAAAAATATAGGGCTTGATACAGTTTACAATGTTGGCGCAGGTGGAATGACCATTGAACAAATTCAAGAGAAAACACATCCTGCGGTACGAGATTTTCTTTTAGAATTTATTCAGAAAGATGAATTTGATTACAAAAAATATCTGAAGTTTAATTTGGTTGAAGGCTTTATTATGGATGCCGTCATGAAAAAGGATGATGACGAAAATGCCACGGTTTATTTGGTGCATGTGAATTATGGTGGAGAAAAAGATGATTCTTTGCGTGAAAAACTGAAAGCTGTTTATGATTTATGGTACATTAATGGACGCGTCACGAGGCTGATGCGTCGTATTGGTGACAAAATTATTTATGACATGGATGTTGAAAAAAAGTATGAATTAGAATATTACGATGATGGTCAAGTCATGTCCGAATATCGAGGTGAATTTTTAAATGATACTGATGGTGCTTCTAGATATAATGGGACATATACCATATATTCCGAAAGGGGTAAAAAGGCTATTGAATGTGAAATTAGCGATTTGCGAGTGGAAAAAGAATCTTGTAAAAAATGGGATGAAAAAGTAGATTTAAACAAGGTTTTTAACCATTAATCCGTTTACTCAAAACGTATTTACTGAAAAAATCAATGACTTCTGGTGAAGAAAGACGAATTCAAGAACTGGAGCTGCTCTACAAGATCAGCTCTATTTTGAACCAGAGTCTTGATTTCGAAACGGTGGCGCATCCTGTATTGCAGACCGTCGAATCGGTGATGGGCGTCGAGCATGCGACCCTCACATTGTACAACCGCCATACCGGCGAAATTTCCATTGAAATTGCAGAAGGCTTGAGCAGCCGCCAGGCGAGCAAGGGCCGCTATAAGGTGGGCGAAGGCATCACGGGCCGCGTCGTTGAAACAGGCAAGCCCATCATCATTCCGTCTGTCGCGAAAGACCCGGACTTCTTGGATCGCACGGGCCGTGGCAAGACCGAGGACAAGGCTTTCCTTTGCGTTCCGATTATCATGGAACAGGAAGTCGTTGGCGCCTTGAGTGCCGACGAACACAACCCCGACGAGGCAAACCTCAACGACCAGATTCATTTGCTCGAAATCATCGCGCAGATGCTTGCAACTGCCGTGAAACTCCGCCGCCAAGCCCGAGAAGAAAACGAAATCCTCAAGGCCGAAAACGAACGTATGGCGATGGAGCTTAAGGCCAGATTCCAGCCGGACAACATCATCGGAAAAACGCCCGAAATGCAACAGGTCTATACGCAAATCGACCAGGTTGCCAAAAGCCCGCTCCCAGCGCTGATTGTGGGCGAGGTGGGAACTGGCAAAGGTCTTGTTGCAGAAGCAATCCATTTCCGTTCCGACCGCAATTTAGGGCCGTTCGTGCGAGTGCATTGCGCGGCCCTCCCGGAGTCCGTTCTGGACCGGGAACTTTTCGGTAGCGAAAAGGGCGCCTTGGTTGGCGTCGTCAACGAGGCGCCGGGCCGCGTCGAGCAGGCCGAAGGCGGAACGCTATTCCTCGATGAAGTTGCAGAACTTACGCCGAACTTGCAGATAAAGTTGCTTCGCCTTTTGCAGCAGGGCGAAATGGAACGCGTGGGCGCTCGATTCCCGAAAAAAGTGAACGTGCGCGTGATTTGCGCAACGACTAAGAACTTGCAGCAGATGGTCTCGGATGGAACCTTCCGTGAAGACTTGTACTACCAGCTTCACATTGTTCCAATTTACGTGCCGCCTCTTCGCAAGCGCCGCACCGACATTGTGCTCTTGGCTGATTACTTTGTGGATCATTACTGCCGCTTGGTCGGCAAAAACGTGCGCCGCCTTGCTCGCGGGACGATTGAAATGCTCATGAGTTACCCGTGGCCGGGCAATGTGCGTGAACTCGAGAATGCGATTGAACGTGCGGTGCTCTTGACTGAAGAAGATGTTATCTACCCGCATCATTTCCCGCCGACCATCCAGACGGATGAAACGAGCGGAACGCCTGTGAGCGGGAACCTCAAGCTCATGGTCGAGGCGTACGAACGCGATATCATCTGCGATGCCCTTAAAAGTTCTAGGGGTAAAATGGCTGCTGCAGCCCGCAGTCTCTCGACCACTCCGCGCATCCTCACGTACAAAATCAAGCAGCTCGGCATCGACCTCGCGGCGTTTACCAAGTAGCGATCAAGTTGTCGCGCCTGCCTGAATGTCATGCCCGCCGCTGAGCGGGCACCTCCCTCTCGTCTAAAAACCTATATTGCTACACATGGAACTGACTCAGCTTAAATACTTCTTGGAGGTGGCCCGCACGGAGCATGTCACGCAAAGTGCAAAGAACCTCTGCATCGTCCAGCCGGCACTTACGCAAGCTATCCACAAGCTCGAAGATGAGCTGGGCGTATCGCTGTTCAAAAACTCCGGGCGAAACATCAAGCTCACCGATAGCGGAAAGTTCTTTTACGAAAAGCTCCAGCCGCTTTATGAAAACATGATGGCGCTCCCGGCGCTACTCAAGGAGACTGCAGATAAGCAGAATAACAACGTCAAGCTGAATGTCCTTGCGGCATCCACGCTCATCACAAGCGCTGTGATTGAGTATAAACGTGGTAATTCCGATATTGACGTGGACATTGTGCAAAATGAGGAGACAAGCGTCTTTGATATTTGCGTTCGCACTTACGCCAATTACAAGCCGGAACTTGATAATACCGAAAGTGATGAAACGTTTGTCCATTCTGAAAAAATTTTCTTGGCTGTTCCCAATACGGCGCAGTATAAAAAGCTCGATTCCATCTCGCTATTTGACTTGAAAGACGAAAAATTCATTCGTCTTTATGGATCTAAGCAGTATAGACAAATTTGTAATGAACTTTGCGATAGTATTGGATTTCATACAAATGTTACATTTGAAAGTGATAACGCCGCTGTTGTCAAGGAAGCTGTTGCCGCTGGCATTGGCGTTGGTTTCTGGCCGGAACTCTCGTGGGGCAAGATGGACCACAAGCGCGTCAAGCTTCTTGAAATTACCGATACGGATTTCAAGCGCGATATCGTGGTGTCGCTCCGCCGCAACAAGCAGGACAATTCTAAGACGGAACAGTTCTATAATTTTTTGACGAAGTACATTCTCCAGTGCCAATCCAAAAAGCGGAAGTAACTTTGCGTAGATTGCCAAAGTTTTCCAATTTTACTGTTTACAGCCTGCTATCAACTTCCTACTTCCAACTTCCTACGGCCGACTAATTGCTATCTTTACCCCGTAAATTAACTAACAACTATCAACTATTAACTAGTAACTAAAATGCAATTCCGTCCTGTTAAAGAACAGCTTGAAATTTTGATGCGCGGCGTTACCGACATCGTGCCGCAAGACGAACTCGAAAAGAAACTCCAGAAGTCCTACGAAACGGGCAAGCCCCTCCGTATCAAGATGGGTGTGGATCCGACGGCTCCGGACGTCCATTTCGGCCATACGGTCGTGATGCGCAAGCTCCGCCAGTTCCAGGACCTCGGTCATACGGTCGTCCTCATCGTGGGTGACTACACCGCGCAGATTGGTGACCCGAGCGGCCGTAACAAGGCCCGTCCGCGCCTCACGCACGAACAGGTGCTCGAAAACGCCAAGGAATATCAGGAACAGTTCTTCAAGGTCGTCCGCCGCGACCAGGTCGAAATCCACTACAACGGCGAATGGTTCTCCAAGCTCCCGTTCAGCAAGGTCACCGAACTCATGGGCCAGTTCACTGTCGCCCAGATGCTCGAACGCGAAGACTTCCACAACCGCTATGCCGCCAATACGCCGATCAGCCTCCACGAATTCATGTACCCGATGATGCAGGGTTACGATTCCGTCGCTATCCAGAGTGACGTGGAACTCGGCGGCACCGACCAGAAGTTCAACGTGCTTCGTGGTCGCGACCTCCAGATTTTTGAAGGCATGGAACCGCAGATCGGTCTCTTCATGCCGATTTTGCTCGGTACTGATGGCAAGGTCAAGATGTCCAAGTCCATCGGCAACTACGTTGGCCTCAATGAACCGGCTGACGTGATGTACCACAAGATTTACAGCCTCGCCGACAGCATCGTCGAGAACTGGTATGAACTTTTGACCAACATCCCGCTCGACGAAGTCAAGCAGATGATGGCAGACATCGCCGCGGGCAAGATGAACCCGAACGAAGCCAAGCACCGCCTTGCTATTGACATCGTGACGCAGTACTACGGTGCCGAAGCTGCCGAAGCCGCTGCCGCCAAGGAACGCGAAATCCATAGCGGTAACGCCATCCCGAGCGATGCTGCTGAATGCTCTGTTGATGCTGGCTCGTATGGCGCCCTCGATCTCCTCGTGAACATCAAGGCTTTTGCTTCCAAGGGCGAAGCTCGCCGCATGGTGCAGAACGGCGGTGTGAAGATTGGCGGTGAAAAGCTCGCTGATCCGCAGGCCCAGATCGAAATCAAGGGTGGCGACCAGATTGTCGTTCAGGTGGGCAAGCGCAAGTTCTTCAAGGTGAACTTCTAAGGTAAGCGATGTCAAGGGAAATCTTAGTTCTCGGTTTGAATCCTGCCTGGCAGAGGGTGTTCTTTCTGGACAAGTTTACTCCAGGCGAAGTGCACCGCATCTCCAAGGTCAAGGAATACGCGTCGGGCAAGGGCATCAACTGCTGCCGAGTGTTGCAGCTCTTGGGCGGTACTCCCCGCTTGATGCATTTCCTTGGTGCCGGGAACGGAGAAAAAATCTTTGACGAGCTTTCGGCTTGCGGCATCCAGCAGGTGCCAATCTGGATTCGCGAGAATACGCGCATCTGCACGACGATTGCCTGCAATGGCGATACCACAGAGCTTGTGGAACCGTCCCCGATGCTTGCGGATTCCGAGAACGAAGACTTCACGCAAACGCTGAATGAATACTGGGATTCTACGCAGTACATCGCCTTGTGCGGAACATTCCCGCAAGGCTTTAACGCAAAGATATTCAATGACCTTGATTTCAGCGACAAGCACATCTTTGTTGATGCCATTGACGGCATTGACGAACTCCTCGCGAAAGGCGTGGACGTCCTGAAAATCAACATGCTGGAATACTGCAAGCTCCTGGAGCGCATGGGTATTCCGCAGGTCAAGTCGAGTCCGCAGTTCTGGAAGATGACGGCAACGGCAGTTCTCGAGCGCCTCCCGATCAAGAATCTCATCGTGACCGAAGAAGACGCCCCTGTACGTGCTTTCCGCCTCATGGAAAAGAAGTTCCAGGGAATCCAGTTGCAGCCGCCGACCATCAACGTAAAAAATGATATTGGCGCCGGAGACTCGTTCTTTGCGGGCTGGCTCTATGCGTTCGAACAGAACTTGAGTTTTGAAAGCTGCTTGGCGAAGGCTACAGCCGTGGCAAGTGCCCGTTGCGAAGTCGAACGCCCGTGGAACTTGAGCCTCGACCGCGTTGCCGAACTTGAAAACGAACTCTCGACAAAGGTCGAACGTCTCGAATAAGGGCGTGTTATGGAAGACAACTTTGTTCCTTTGTTTGCCTTTGCGTCAAACTTGGAATTCTTTGGCGTCTTTCCAGAATGCAAGTCCTTTGTCCAAAGTGACATTCGTTTAGGCGAAATCGTCGAACTGCCCGAAGGGCGCGGCTTTGCCGTAGTCCTTGGCGTGGGCTTGCTTGAATTTGCAACAAATTTATCTGTATTGCTTTCTCGGTTTGCTGCCGAAGGGCCTTTTACGCATGTGGTGCTTGCGGGAATCTGTGGTGCCTATCCTGGTCGCGGATTGGACGTTGGCGATGTAATTCGCGTCGATTCTGAAGTTGTTGGGGACCTTGGCGTTGTCGAATGTGATGGATCGTTTACGCCGTGGCACAAGGTTTGCGCAGCTTCTGTGAACGGTTCTGCCTCTCAAGTGCCTGCGCCTGTCTACGAATCCTCGTCGCTACGGGGTGTTCCCGCCTGGCTTTCGAATTTAAAGCCTACCGCCGGTCTCAGCGTCAATTGCTGCACGGGAACCGCCTCCATGGCGAAAGAACGTAGCGAAAACTTCAATGTCGATGTCGAATCGATGGAAGGGGCGGCCTGCTTTTCGGTTTGCCACGCCTTTTGCATTCCCTGCTACGAAATCCGTGCCGTAAGCAACTTTGCCACTACCCGCGATAAATCTGCCTGGCGCATCAAGGAAGCCCTGGACAGGCTCCGGGTTGCTATTGCTGCGATGTAATTTTTTTGTAGCCAAGCCTATCGAAAAATATTTTGTATCGCGTATGTTTTTCTTATGTTATTTTTGTAAATAATTTATCGTTAAACAAGGAGTTTAAAATGAAAAAAATTGTTTTTTTGGCATTGTCCGTGCTTGCTTTGGTAGCTTGCTCTTCGGATTCTAAAGTTTCCGAACCTGAACCTTTGACTATCCAGTGGTCTCTATCGGGGACTTTTGGCGGTTCCGTTCTTGATTCTCTCCGTAGCGACATGAACTTGACGGGAAATGTGAACCGTTCCGCTTCGACGACCTTGCATTTGAACGGTTATGATACGACTTATTTCGAAAACAAGATTGTCGTTGAACATGTTATGAACGGCATTAAAAGGGAAGCCGAAATCGATGAAGCCGGTAATTTTACATTCCGCAATGCGGATGCTATCGTCTTGCAAGGGCGTAACGATGTTCGGTTTACTCCGCGAGCCAAGGGAAATGTGAATCTCAGTCCGTGGTCTGTGACTGTCCGTGCCATGGTTTATTAGTTTTCTGTATTTTTATGCAACTCTCTCTTGGTATTTCCACTTGCCCAAACGACACCTTCATCTACGAAGCTTTGCTCCAGGGGCTTGAAAATTCCCCATTTGAATGGAAAGTGACGTTTGCCGACGTACAGACCCTCAACGAGATGGTTCTGCGAGGTGAACTCGATGTCGCAAAGATCAGCGCCCAGGTCTATCCCCAAATTGCCGAAACGTACCGTTGCCTCGGTTGCGGGGGCGCCATCGGGTACGGCTGTGGTCCGCTTTTGCTCTCTTCTCAGTCTGATACGTTCAATCCTGAACTCCCGACAACGCTTCCGGGCGCAAATACGACCGCAGCGCTTCTTTTCAAGTTCTGGTATGCGCACCATTTCAAAAACGCTCCAAAACTCGAATATGCCCTCTTTGACGAGGTGTATCGTGGACTCCTTGCCAAAGGCGTTCCCCAGGGCGTTACAATCCACGAACACCGCTTTACGTGGAAAAGGGACGGCCTCCATCTTTTGCAGGATCTGGGGGCGTTTTGGGAGCAGGAGACGGGTTCTCCGATTCCGCTGGGGATCGCCGTTGCAAAAAAGGAATTGGGGTATGCGACTATCGAATCCGTTGAAAAAGAGATTCGGCATAGCCTCCAGATTGCCCGTCAAAGGCATGATCCGGTGACCCCGTTTATCGTCGAAAAAGCACAGATCGATGACGATGAAGTCATCAAGTCCCACATCGCCATGTTCGTGAATGACTTCTCCGAAAATGTTGGGGAGGCCGGTTTTCGGGCTCTTGAGAATCTGTGGCGGTTATCACACTGTTAATAAGTTGTTGAATTAACCCAAACCTATGTAATAGTTTGTAAACGTAAACATAATTTTGCAAAACGGCGAATTTTTAGCAAAAACTTTATTTATTTTCCAAAAAGCATCTTTTTTTGGAGTTTGCTTATGAGTTTAGTAAACGATCTCGAACTAGAAATTGAAAATTTCAAACGCGAATACGAGAAATTCGAACGCGGCAACAAATCTGCTGGCACACGCGCTCGCAAGGTCTTGCAGAACATCAAGAAGACCTGCCAAGAGATTCGTGTTTCAATTCAAGGTGCAAAGAAGGAGGAGGAAAAGGAGGACGATCTTCCGAGTGAGGATTGACAGATAAATTTTCCCTAAAGGCTATACCTGTGTATTTTTTACACGAAAAATGGCGTTTTTGACGAAAAGTATTTGACTAAAGTCATTTTTGAAGGTATATTCCCACATGGGTTTTGTGTTTGCCAAACTGGCAAGCGTATGTTTAACGAATTTAAGTGTTCTATGATTGGAGAAACGTAGCAGTATGACCCTAAAGAAACTGGTCTTAATTACGGCCGGGGCGATGCTTCTTTCAGGAACCGCCATGGCAAAGAATATCAACGTGCCTGGCGATTTCGCAAAGATTGCAGATGCTCTCGGAAATGCGGATGCCGGGGATACAATCCTTGTCAAACGCGGTGTTTATAATGAAAACATCACCTTGATCATGGGTGTTGTTCTTAAGGGCGAGGACCCATTGTCTACCATCATCGATGGTGGCCGCCGTGGTCCGACCGTCATGGGTACTTCAGGCGCCGAAATGTCGCACTTCACAGTGAGGAACGGTCTCGAAGGTATCCTTTGCGAAAACGCTGCCCCTTACATTCATCATTGCTATGTGATCGATAACCACGCAACGGGTATCGGTGCTTTCATTTCTCTGCCGTGGCTCCGCAACAACGTGGTCTACGGTAACCGCTGGTCTGGTATTCTCGCTTGGGGTGCTAAGTCTCTCGATGCTTACATCGAACAGAACGTCGTTCTCCGCAACGGCTATTCCGGCCTCGCTTTGAAGGGACCGACCAACGTGGTCGCCCGTAACAACATCTTCATGGAAAACCACTATTACGGTGTGTTTGCTGACCCGGCTGCCGGTCAGACGAAGGTGGAATACAACAACATTTACAAGAACTACTACCCGTTCAACCAGTTCATCAAGGTGAACCGCACGAACGTGTCCTTGGACCCGAAGTTCATCAGCCCGTCTATCGGCAACCCGAACTTCTTCTGCCAGTCTACCTCTCCGATGCTCAAGCGCGGTAAGGGCAAGCTGGATATTGGTCTTACTGCAACTGACGTCGTTAAGGAAGAAGAAGCTGTCGAAGAAACTCGCAATCCGGACACTGATGGCGATGGCCTCTGCGATCCGTGGGTTTCCGAAGAAGGTCTCTCCGAAAAGTACGCTGGCGTTTGCACCGGTTTCGACAACTGCCCGGAAGAAGCTGAAGACTTCGATGGCTTCCAGGATGACGATGGCTGCCCGGATGCAGACAACGACCGCGACGGTCTCTGCGACCCGTGGGTTGAAGCTAAGGGTATGCTCTCCCAGTACGCTCACATCTGTAAGGGTGTGGACCTCTGCCCGGAACAGGCTGAATCTCTGAACAACTACAAGGACGATGATGGTTGCCCGGATGAAGTTCCGCAGCCGCCGAAGAAGGTCTTCGTTCTTGAAGGTGTGAACTTCGAATCTGGTAAGTCCACGATTACTCAGGACTCCTACATCTCCTTGATGAAGGTTGTCGATATCATGGAAACCTTCCCCGAAGCTACTTTCGAAATTATTGGTCATACTGATAACATCGGTAACAAGGACAAGAACATGACCCTCTCCGCAGACCGTGCTAACGCTGTGAAGAACTTCCTTGTCGAAAAGGGCATTGCCGAAAGCCGTATGACAACTAAGGGCATGGGCGATACGAAGCCTGTTGCTTCTAACAAAACACCCGAAGGGCGTGCGCAGAACCGTCGTATTGAGTTCATCCGCACGGATATTCAGTAAAGGAGTAGGTGATGTTGCGTACTAGTTTCATCAAGACGTCCGTTTTTGGACTTGCCGTAGCCAGCACTTCTTTGTTTGCAGAGGCAACCTACACGCCGAATAAGTATCAGCAGAATGACTGGTTTGCCGAATTTGGTGGTAACACCTCGATGTATGTGAACCCGGCTGGAATTTCTGAAACCGATCAGCTCGAATTCAGCGCTGCATTCTTTAGCACCATTAGTGGCGAAGCTAGCCAGGAATATGTCAGCTTGACATATCCGATGGATTACAAGCACACTTTGGGCTTCTCCCTTTTCGAAAACGGTGCTTCCATCGAAGGTGGCCAGTCCTATAGCGAAATTGCCGCAATGTTCGGCTATTCCTACAGACTTTTCCACTTGCTCTCCCTCGGTGTCGATCTCTCTGTCTTGTACATCAACCAGTTTGATGAAGTCAAGCAGCTTACAGTCGGTGCTGACGTAGGTTTGAGCTGGAACCCGCTCGCTTCTTCGAAGTACGGTTACTTGCTTATCGGTGTTGCCGTTCAGAACGCTCTTGCTCCGGCAGTTAGCGAAGCTGAAGCTACCGATGGCATGAAGTTCGTGTTCATGGGTGCTGCCGATGCATACCAGATTCCGACGAACCTCAATGTGTCGTTGTTCTACCGCGGCTTCAACCGTCTCCTCGAATTCAAGGCTGAACTCTCTGTGATTGACATCATCCACGATTCTGATGAAGGTGGTAAGGGTGCTAATCTCGAAATGAGCTTCTCCTTGACCTACTATCTTTCTTCTCACCTCGGTGTCCGCGCCCGCTTCACTAAGGAAGGCTACCCGGTCATCGGTGCTACGGTTAACGTCAAGGATGTCAGCATCTTCCGTTACCTCGCTCTCGACCTCGAAATGTCTCACGACGACCTCTGGGCCAAGAAGAACCGTGGCTTTGTGTGGGCTGTCAAGCTGACTTCTCGCTTCGGTGATACCCGTGAAGAGAAGATCGGTGAAGAACGCTATCGCCGCTTGAAGATTGAACCTGAAAACGACTACCGCGCTGCTATGCGTCTGTACTTGAACCGTCAGTTCCTCGAAGCTGCCTATGCCTTCGGTAAGGTTCAGACCAAGTACCCGGCATTCCACTTGGTGGACCAGGCTGCTTTCTACAAGGCAAAGTCTTTCGAAAACCTCCGTATGCACAAGGCTGCTAAGTCCGTCTACGAAGACGCTATCAAGCGTTATCCGCAGAGTGACCAGCGCGCCAAGTACCACTTCCAGTTGATGAACATCGACTATAAGGAAGGCAAGTACACGGAAGCTATGAACAAGTATCAGAACATTGCTCAGAAGTTTGGTGAAAGCGACGTGAAGGCTGACGCTGACTACGTTGCAGGCCAGATCAAGTTCGAACAGGGCCTCTATCAGGAATCTGTCGATCTCCTCGCCTCCATTCTTCCGGGTAACGCAAACTACTTCTACGCTCGCTATACCATGGGTATTGCCAACAGCCGTATGAACAAGTTTGACGAAGCTGAAAACTGCTTCCGTGATATTACGGAACAGCCGGTTTCCAACCAGTCTGAACGCGACCTTCAGGACGCTGCTAGAGTTAAGCTCGGCCACCTCTTCTTCTCTGGTGAAAAGCCGGACATCGCAGCTGCTGCTCAGATGTATGGCCAGGTCCAGAAGGAATCTCCGGTGTTCGACGAAGCTATGCTCGGTATTGCTTGGTCCTTCCTTAAGGTCAACAAGCCGGATGAAGCTATCAAGCCGGCTAAGTGGATTATCAGCAATCTTCCGGAATCCTTCCTCGTGTCCGAAGCTTATCTCGTGATTGGTTACTGCCACTTCATGAAGAAGAACTATCAGGACGCTCTCGAAGCCTTGACTCAGGCTGAAAAGCGTACGGAACAGCCGATTGTGTCTGTTGCTTCTCGCGACAGTGCCCGTCAGGCTTACGATGCAATGCAGAGCCAGTTCGACTCCGTTCAGGTTCTTGCTTTGGATCTCGCTCGCCAGTTGCCGACTCCGCGTGTGGAAAGCAAGCGTGAAGCTTTGCGTCCGACGTTCAACAAGGCTAACCAGGCTATTGAAGATTATGCTTCGTTCATGCAAAGGTCCATCCAGAGTGACCGCTTCGAATCCAACCGTAAGCGCATCTTGGATGACGCTGGCTTTACAAAGGCTACCCTCTTGTCTAAGATGGGTGGTGCTGGTGGCGGCGCCTCGAAGTCTGGTGCATCTGAAATGCCCTCGTTGGAGGATGACCTCTAATAGTTATAGTTGCGGGCCCGCTTAAAATCGGGTCCGTCCTTTTTATTTTTTAGAATAATCATAGGTGGATAGAGAACGATGAAAAATCTATTGCTCGTATCAGCAATTGTTTGCTCCATGGCCGGAACATCATTCGCTGCATCGGACCCGTGTAAAGATAAGACTACCGAAGCTAAGAATCTTTACGCAAAGTGCAAATCCATTGGAAAGGGCAACTCTGGTTATGAACAGTGCGCCAGTTCCTATCGAGTTATCAAGAACCAGGCTGAACAGGCTTGCCGTTCTGGTGGCCTTGACGAACAGGGCATGCGCGATGCTATCGCCCAGTGGGAACGCCAGGTAGAACGCTGCAAGGGCAAGGTGAGCAACCGTTGCGCAAGCTCCTTGCAACAGCTCGGTCACTACCAGTTCCAGCTCGAAGAAAAGCAGTTCCTCGACAAGAACGCCCAGTATGAAGAAGATGTCGCATGGTGCGCTGACCGCGACAATAAGCCGGCAAAGTGCGCCAACATCGGTCAGTTCCCGAAGCCTGACCATCAGAAGTCTTTGGGCTATTTCCTCGAATACATCGACAAGTATCCGAAGGAAGCCAAGGCTCCGACCGTGATTTACCAGGCTGCTGCTGTGCAGGAAGCCAGTGGCGAAGACGACAAGGCTTACAAGCTCCGTATGCAGCTCGTCCGTGACTTCCCGGACAACGGTCTCGTGCCGAAGGCATGGCTCCGTATTGCTGAATACCACTTCATGAACCGTAAGTTCAAGGACGCTATCGGTGCCTATAAGAAGGTGACGGGCTTCGAAAACCTCACGGGTAAGGAAGCTGCACTTGCCATGTACCACTTGGCAGAATCTTATTACAACACTGCCGAATACGAAATTGCTGCTAAACAGTATTTCGACTACATCGTCGGTGCTGACAAGGGTAAATATCCTAACGACTTGCGCGCTGAAGCTATGGACTTCATGGCAGCCTCCTTCTCTGACTTGGAAGGTGGTGGTGTCCAGGAAGCTGAAGCTTTCTTGAAGGACAAGAAGGTTCCGTTCAAGGACTCTGTCTACTACCGCATCGGTATGAAGAACAAGGACCATGACCGTAACGAAGAAGCAGTCCAGTCCTTCAAGCGCTTGATGAGCATCAACCCGGACTATATCGACGCTCCGCTCGCCGATATTGCCATGATCGAAATCTTGATCGTCCAGCAGAAGTTCGAAGATGCTCAGGCTCACCGTTATGAAGTTGTGAAGCGTTATGACCGTAACTCTTCCTGGTACAAGAAAAACCAGAAGTATCCGGAATCTGTGAAGAATGCTGAAAAGGCCATCCGTGGCGCTATGCTCGACATTCCGCAGTACCACCATGCTCAGGCTGCTAAGCTCACCAAGGAAGGTGATATCGAAGGCGGCAAGAGACAGTATACTAAGGCTATCGAAGCTTATGAAGCATTCCTCAAGCGCTATGCTAAGGAACCGACCTGGGATGAATACAAGGTTCACATCAACCTTGCTCTTGTCTATCAGGAAATGAACCAGCATGCTAACGCTGCCAAGATGTTCAACTGGATCGTTGAAACCGATACGACCCGCTATGGCCGTCGCGAAATGGGTTCCGGCGCTCTCCTCACGAAGGATGAAGCTGGTTATAACGCCGTTCTCATGATGGACCAGGCTCGTGAAAATGCAAGAAAGTCTAAGGCTAACGATGACGCTGTCCAGGCTTACAACTTGCCGGAAACTAAGGCCTACTTCGACCAGGTCGATAAGTACATGGCTAAGTTCGGTAAGAACAAGGAAGCTGCAGAACTTGCTTACAACGCCGCTATCGTTCATTACGATGCAAAGCAGTTCAGCGTTGCTGTGAACGTCCTCCGCAAGCTTAAGAAGGACTTCCCGAAGCACCAGTATATCTTGCTCATCAGCCGTATGCTTGCTCAGTCTCTCCTTGAATCCAACCAGCTCGATGAATCCCTCACCGAATTTGAATGGCTCCTCAAGCAGTACAAGGCTAAGGAAACTCGTAACGACTCCATGGCTGCTGAAATCGAAAAGGCTATCGCTTACGTTCTCTTCCAGAAGGCTGAATCTTCTGTCAAGGCCGGTAAGTCCGAAGCTGGTGCCAAGGCTTACTTGGACCTCGTGAAGCGCTACCCGAACATCGACATTGCTGACAAGGCTATCTTCGAAGCTGCTGCCGCTTACGAAAGCGTCAACCAGTACAAGAAGGCTGCTGAAACCTTCATGCTCCTCCCGAAGAGCTATGCTAAGTCTCCGCTCACTGTCAAGGGTATCTTGCGTGCTGCTAGCAACTACAAGAAGGATAAGCAGCCGGTGGTTGCTGCTAAGACGTTCTTGTTCATCACTGACAACTTCCCGCAGGATTCTATGGCCTTCCCGGCAATTGGCTTTGCTGCTCAGACCTATGACTCCATCCCGGACAAGAAGCAGGCTGCCCAGACGTTCGAACTTGCTTACAAGCGCTACCCGCAGAACGAAGAAACTCCGTCCTTCCTCTATAGCGCATGCTTGAGCTATGACGAAGCCAAGATGACCAACGAAGCTATCCGCTGCTCCAAGGACCTCGTCCGCGACTATCCGAAGAGCTCTTACGCTGTTGACGCTGCCTTCTCTATCCCGATGGCATACGCTAACGCTAAGAAGTGGGACCTCGCCATCCAGGAATATCGCAACTTCATCAAGATGTACCAGGAAGACAAGGAAAAGCTCATTGCCGCTTACATCGGTATCGCTCGCGCCTACCGCAATGTGAAGGACATGGATAACTCTGTTGATGCTTACAAGAAGACTCTCGAAGCTTACGACAAGTACGGTTTGCAGATCAAGAACGCAGACGCTGCTATCCCGGCTGAAGCTGCATTCTACATGGGTGAACAGGAATACAACAAGATGACTCCGGTTGTCTTGAAGGGCAAGGAAAAGGAAAAGGCCAAGATCATCAAGAGCTTGGTTGAAACCCTCCAGAAGGCTATGGGTCACTACTCCAAGTCTGCTGCCTACGCATCTGAAAAGTGGACCTTCCGTGCCACCAACAAGATGGGTATGCTCTTCGTGACGATGGCTGCAAAGATTCGTGAACAGCAGCTCAACGGTAAGAAGGAAGAAGAAAAGTTTGCAGAACGCATCGGCATTGTGCAGCAGCTCCCGACTTACTACGAACAGGCTCGTCCGATCTTCCAGAAGAACATCGACCTCGCTCGTGACCAGGGCTTCTACAACAAGGACGTGATCGCTGCAGAAATGGGCTACATCGAAATGTACTACCAGGGCTGCGCCGTGTTCGTCGAAGTTGCTGACGCATTCGCCAACTCTCCGCTTCCGGACAGTGCTATGATTGTCCGTGAATACATTGGCCAGGGCATGGTGAAGGATGACGCTATCATGGCTGCCCATGAAGACTTGGAAGCCTACCGTGAAGAATTGAACAGCCGTTCTGATGCCGCCAAGCAGCTCGCTATCCCGCAGTGCGCAACTGGTATCAAGGCTTCTGCTCACTACGGTATCGATAACGAATGGACTGCAAAGCTTTTTGAAACCCTGAGAAAGCTCGACGAAGCTAACGAAGATCTTAACACCAAGATCGAAAAGTTTGACCCGTCTACGCTCTTTGCTGACCCGGCTTACTTCAAGTTGAAGGCTCGTATCGAACAGATCGAACAGTCTGACGCTATGACCCTCGAAGAAAAGGTCTCCACCTTCCGCAACATCGTCAAGGAAACGAAGGACGATCGCGTAAAGCTTGAAGAAGAACTCGCCAAGCTCAAGCAGTGGATGGCTGACCCGAGCTTGATCCCGGCTTCTGAAAGAGGTGTCGAAGCTGCTTCTGAATCTTCTAGCGACGAAGAAGCTGTCGAAACGACCTCCAAGAAGGGCAAGAAGGGCAAAAAAGCTAAGTCCGAAGCCAAGAAAGCCAAGAAAAAGGCTAAAAAAGGCAAGAAGAAATAGCGGTAAAAACTATTTTACGGGGAATCCTAGTTCATGGGATTCCCCTATTTTATTGGGCTTGAGGGCGTTTTCATCGCGGTAAAGAAAGTTTTACTACTAAAAACTCCCACAACGCTCCAAAAAAAAATAAATATGAACGAAGATTATCAAAAACAACAAAAACAATAACTCAATTAAAGGAGTCTCTAATGTCTAAATTGCTTCAATCCTTCAGCCCTGAATCTGATGGTTACCAGTTCATGTGGATCATCTTGGTCGTGTTCATCATCGGCCTCGGTTTCTCTCTCGAACGCGTTTCCTACATCATGGTGAAGAGCTCCAAGGGCCGCGCTAAGTTCATGGCCGATTTCGGTAAGCTCGTTATGCAGAACCAGCTCGAACAGGCTCTCCAGTTCGCTAAGAGCTCCAAGCTCCCAATCGCTAAGGTTATGGACGCTATCGTTGCTGCTAAGCTCAACTGCAAGGATGCAGACAAGGCTCGTGACTTGATGACTGCTGCTTCTGATGCTGTGTTCCTCACTGAAGCTCCGCGCCTCACTCGCTACATCTCCATCATTTCCGTTATGGCTTCCATCTCCACGTTGCTCGGACTTATGGGTACGATTTACGGTCTGATCTACACATTCGACGCTGTTGCTAACAAGCCGGCTTCTGAACGTGCTAAGGCTCTTGCTGATGGTATTGCTATCGCTATGGGTACTACGCTCCTCGGACTTCTCTCTGCAGTTCCTCTCCTCGTCATCGTCGGTCTTCTCAACATGAACTCCGAACGCCTCATCCAGGAAATGGAAGAAAAGGGCCTCAAGATTATCAACTCCCTCGCATAATCAATCAGAGAGTTTAATTTTAACTGGAGTTTAAATAAACATGGCAAAAAATATCAAGAAACCAGGAAAGGTCGAAGAACCGGATTTGCTTCCGGCGATGGGCTTGTTCACCATCTTGATTCCTATGCTTTTGACCATGACTGCTTTCTCCAAACTCGCCATTGTCGAAGTCAACCTGCCTGAACGCAGCCAGATGATCATGGACAATGACGTGCCGCCTCCACCTGATGAGCAGGCATTGAACTTGTCCCTCGCTATCGCTAACAACTACCTTGTTATCGGTGCACGCGGTGGTTTCCAGCCGAACGTCTATTTCAAGGAAATGTGGACGTTCCGTTGCAAGTCTGATGCTCAGCTCGTTACGTATCCGATGGAAGACGTCAAGACGGCTGTTGAAAGTGGACACGGACCGAAGTGCAAAGATGGTTCCGAAATGGACAAAGAGAAGTATCTCTACGAAATCGAAACCATCGAACTCTGGGCTATTCAGAAGGAATCTGAAGAAGACCCGGGTAAGGTTATCTGGGCCGCCTACAAGAACGATGGTAGTGCTGAAGAAGCTCATGCCGACAGTGCTTATGTAGACGGTGCCAACAACTTCTTGTCCCTTCCGGGTGAAGGCGCAATGGGTTTGCAGAAGCCGGCCGCTCTCAAGGCTCCGACTCCGGGCATGGCAGTTGCAACGCTTCAGCCGAACTCTGCCCGTACTCTCAAGCCGGGCGACAAGACAATGGTTTATCCGCTCTCCGCATACGATCTCATTGCTAAGGACTTGATTGCAATCCATACTCAGTTCATCGACTTGGACGACGTTGATAACATCATCATCGTTGCAAACGACGACACTCAGTTCGACAAGATCATCCAGCTCATGGACCGTGCTAAGGAAGCTGGTTTCAGCAAGATCAACCTTGCAAAGTTGGGAGGTTAATCATGGCTAGAAAATCTCGTAAGTATAGCGAA
Organism: Fibrobacter sp. UWB4; assembly: GCF_002210345.1. Classification (NCBI taxonomy): domain Bacteria; kingdom Pseudomonadati; phylum Fibrobacterota; class Fibrobacteria; order Fibrobacterales; family Fibrobacteraceae; genus Fibrobacter; species Fibrobacter sp. UWB4. The sequence continues at coordinate 72,265 of NZ_MWQI01000010.1, forward strand.
GACGTACCTTTCTCCCTCACGTCCATGATGGACATGATGACCATCATCTTGGTGTTCATGATCAAGAACATGGACGCTGAAGGTCAGCTCTTGACCCAGGCAGAAAACTTGATTCTTCCGATCTCGACCTCCAAGGTCCAGCCGAAGGAAGTGTCTTTGACTGTCGTGGTCGATGCTAACTACGTTATCGTTGACAATGAAAAGGTCGTGCCGACCGCTGACGTTCTCGCTCAGGAAGACCTCCTCGTTACGAAGGTGGACGAAATCCTGAAGGATCGTCGCGCTATCGAACAGGAACACGCTCTCAAGATGGGCCTTCCTGCCGATGAAGCTGGTCACATCATTGTCCAGATTGACAAGAACATCCCGTATGATGCGATGTATAAGGTCATGGCCACTTGCGGCTTCTCCGGATACACGAATATCGCATTCGCCGTGATGGAAAAGAACGGCGGGGAGGAATAATCAATGGCAAAGAAGAACATAGATCCGTTTATTGCGTCGCTCATGCCGGAATCCGACAAGAAGATGGGCGCAATCGCCGGTGTCTCTCTTGTGATCGCTTTGGCTATGTGTATTTGGGCTTCCATGTACGAACAGGTCGTTGCTGAAGTCGTATTCGACAACGCAGATTCCGTGGACCTTACTACTTCCATGCAGATTGAGCAGAAGGAAGAAAAGAAGGAAGAAAAGAAGAAGCCCGAACCGAAGAAGCCTCGTAAGAAAGCTGGTGGCGGTGGCAAGCCGCGCGGTAAGGGCCAGCCGAACGCTCCGCAGACTCGCGGTGTGCTCAAGCTCCTCACTGCTCAGACCAAGAATGCCTCTGCTGCTGCTTATGACTTGATGAAGAACCAGAAGTTCACCAAGGACATCGATAAGGTGCTCAAGGACGTCGCTGGTCTCCAGACTACGGGTAAGACCGTTCTCGGTGGCCGTCGCGGTAAGGCTAATGGTGGCTTCAATGAAGGTTACGCAGAAGGTGGTTCCGGTGGTATCGGTGACGGCCTTGCAGGTCTCCTTGGCGGTGGTGGCGGTGGTATCGCTACTAAGGCTAAGGGTTCCATCAAGACTCCGTCCATGCGCGATATCGACATGGGTGCCGGTGGTGGTTCTCGTTCCGCTGCAGACATCATGAAGGTTGTCCGCCAGCGTACTCCGGGTCTTCGCCACATCTATAACAAGTGCCTGAAGAAAAAACCGGGATTCCAGGGTAAGGTTACCTTGAAGTTCACGATCGCTCCGGGTGGCGAAATCATCAGCATCTCTACTGTTTCTTCGACGACCGGTTTCCCGGAATTCGACTCCGAAGTCAAGAATGCAGTTAGCCGCTGGACCTTCAGCAAGGTGAAGTCTGGTAACACGACGGTTACGATTCCGTTCACGTTCACCGAATAATTCACTTATAAAGCTTGCAAAAAAGACCAGACTTGCGTCTGGCCTTTTTTGTATCCTGATTTCGGGAATGACATCAAAAAAAGTGATGTTTCATTAAATTTATGTTGCGTTTTTTCTTTTATAAAACTAACTTTATAAAAGAATTTTCAATAGGAGTTAATCCATGAACTTAAAAACCGTAGCTGCGGTTGGCACCGCATTTGGAATTCTTGGTGTTGGGTCTGCATTTGCAACATTTGCCCGTATTGAATCTATGGGTAAGAACACGACCTACATCATGGATGATGTGAGCATTTTCGATAACCCGGCAAACATCAACCTCTACTCCAATTACTTGATTGGTGAATTCGGTCCTTATACGCAGGATGTCGAAACGGGCAAGAACCTCGACCCGCAGCACCCGAATTTCGGCGGTATTTTCTCCATTTCTGTCGGAGAAGACAACAATCCGGATCCCCGTATTTCTATCGGTGGTCTCTTTGGCCGCATTAATTCCGAACTTATCCAGTACTTGCCGGATGTCGTGATTGGCGAAAATGGCTCTAGCACTAAAGTTCCTGAAACGGTGACGAACTTCGATGGTTTCTTGGGCGGTACGCTCTCGAACGGTAATGCCTGGGGCTTGCATGTGTATATTGCACAGCAGGACGGTGGCGACATGGGCGAAGATGGTAATTACCAGGTGAAGAAAGACGCCTTTGCCTCTATCGTGCAGGCAGACGGTGGTATGAACTTCCAGTTCACGAACTACTTTGACTTGGAATTCTCTCTTGCTTTGGCCCGTATCCAGTACGGTCCGGAACACCACAGCTTCTTTGACGACGGCAACTTCTCCTGGTTGATCAAGTCCCGTGCGTTCTTTACTTTGGACGCTATTAACGGCGAACTCGTTCCGGCTATGAACCTCAAGTTCATCGATGCTCCGGGTCTGGATGAAAAGCATGCTCAGGTGGGCGTCGGTATCAACGTCGCTCTCGATCGTGGTTTCTTCTGGATGGGCTTGGACTTTATCTATAACAAGAGAAAGGCTCATGACTGGCTCTTTGACAAGTCCTTGAATGGCGGCTCTTGGGTCTATGACTCCCGCAATGAAGACAACAAGCACTGGGATGAACGTACCGATGTCGGTGGCATGATCAGCTTCGGTATCGAACGTAATATCTGGTGGGATTGGTTCATTATCCGTGTTGGCGGCCAGAAGTCCATCCTTTATACAGATTGCAATGTCAATGACAAGAACGAAGCGAAGTACAAAGCAGATAAGGGCGGAAAGTACGGCATCTGCAAGGAAGACGGCAATTTCTTCAGCACCAACCCGCTTGCTGACGGAACCTCCAAGGACCACATTGGCTTTGGTTTCGGTATCAATATTGAAGAAAAGCTGAAGATCGACGTGACCGTTGCTGAAGACCTCCTCTTCCGTAATCCGTTCCAGGGCGAAGGCAGGCTCTTCTCCAGAATCTCTGCAACGTACTCGTTCTAAAGAGCTATGGGCGCGGACCTTGCGGTCCTTTGAGGTATGGGCACGGGGCTTGCGCCCCTTGGGGCATGAGCATTTGCTCAGAGCGAAGCGAGCTCAAAGTGCTTTAGCACGACCCCAAAGCGAAGCGACCTCATACCCTACAACTTGTTTAAATTTTCGAAACGCATTCCACTTGGGTGCGTTTCTTTTTTTATTTTATGGGCATGAAGAAAATCTTATCCCTCATATTCCTTGTATTGCTTTCGTCTTGTTCTGAACCGACGGAACGCATTGAAAAGAAACTCCTCTCGTACTTGCAGGAAGACTTGAAGTTCATGGTTGCAGAAACATTGAACGCCAATGCGACTAAGGCCGACTTGCTCGATGAACCGTATTACAAGATTCGTGATTTTAGGTTATTCGAAGGTGCAGAGGCTGAAATTTATGCGGCGTATGCAGAAGTCGATTTTTACATCTATCGGGACCTTGCCATGTACGAAAAGCGCAAGTACCGTTACGAGGTTCACGGTAGACATTGGGACCGTTATTCCAAGGTTCTAAAATTTGGTAAGGATAAAAATCCTTAGGTAATAGTTTCGACTATTTTAGTTATATTTTTAGCTGGGATTTCTACTATAGAGGGTTAAATTTTGTTCGGACTTTTTTCTTGTGATATCGGTATAGACCTGGGTACCGCAAATACGCTTGTCCATGTGGCTGGACAGGGCATTGTCATTAACGAACCGACTGTGATTGCTGTTGACCGTAAGAGCAATCGCGTGACTGCCATTGGCGGCGAAGCTAAGAAGATGCTTGGCCGTACGTCTGGCGAAAGCCGTGCAATACGTCCGATGCGTGATGGCGTGATTGCTGATTTTGAACTTGTTGAGACGCTCTTGCGCACTTTTATTACGCGTGTACAGCGCTATCCGTTGTGGATGGTAAAACCGCGTGTGGTGGTTGGCGTTCCGAACGGAATTACCGAAGTTGAAACTCGTGCCGTGATCGACGCGATCAAGATGACGGGCGCGAAGGAAGTGCACCTGGTTCACGAACCGATGGCTGCCGCTATCGGCATGGGCATCCCGGTCGAAGAACCTGTCGGTAACATGATTGTGGATATTGGCGGCGGTACGTCCGACATCGCAGTGATCGCCTTGAACAAGTCCGACTGCAACGGCTCTGTGCGCGTGGGCGGTGACGAAATGGACGAGGCCATTGTACGCTACCTTCGTACGATGTACAACCTCTGCGTTGGCGAAAGCACTGCCGAACAGATCAAAATCCAGATCGGTTCTGCTAGCCCGCTTGAAGAAGAATTGACGATGGAAGTCAAGGGCCTTGACTTTATTGCCGGTATGCCGCGCACGATTCCTATCGGTAGCGCCGAAATCCGCGAAGCCATCAACGAACCGGTGACGGCCATTATCGAAGCTGTGAAGCAGGCCTTGAGCATCACGCTTCCGGAACTTTCTGCCGATATTTACGACAAGGGCATCATCCTCACGGGTGGCGGTTCCCAGTTGCGTGGTCTCGATGAACGTATCCGCAAGGAAACGGGCCTCTCGGTGAACGTGATTGACGATCCGATGACTTGCGTTTGCAAGGGCGCAGCCCGCATTCTCGAAGACCTGGACAAGTACCGTCCTGTTTTGGTGGCTTCTTCTACCTAAATTCTGAAATTGCACTTCGATGCTTAGAGCTTTTCGCTTTATTGTCGATCTGTTTACCCAAAGGCATGGCGTTGTCGCTTTTGCCTTTTTTCTCGTTTTAGGGATTCTGGTGCATGCGTCTCCGACGGCGGTGCGCGAGAGCATTGTCGATAAGGCTCTTTCGACGGTGTTTTACCCGGTGCAGCTCCTGCTTGCCTCTGTGAACGACTTCAAGTCCTTGCAGGCCGAGAATGACCATCTGAAGGCTGAAAACGCAAGGCTCCGTCAGGAGACTTACCACGCGAGCGAGGGCTTGCAGGAACTGGCGCGTTTGCATACCTTGGTGCGTTTTGACGACAAGTGGGATTTCCCGATCGTGACGTCTCGCGTGGTGGGGCATAATCCCGGGCGTTTTCTGACGACTCTCGTGATCAACCGCGGGACGCATCACGGCGTGAAGGAGAACATGCCGGTGATGTCGATGAACGGCCTTGTCGGGAAAATTTCGAAGGCTTCGCTTACGCATTCCCGTGTGCAGCTCCTGGTGGACCCGAACTTGAAACTCTCCGTGCTTGAACGCCGTACGCGCGTGGTGGGCTTCTTGGAGTCTGTAGACGGTCATTTGCTTTCGGCGATGATTCCCTCGCATGCGGGCGTTGCCGAGGGCGATACGCTCATCACCTCGGGGCTTGGCGGCATTTTCCCGAAGGGGATCCCGGTGGGCACGGTGCACAAGGTGCGCAAGGCGGATTTGGATGTGATGAGCCTTATGGATGTTGAGCCGTTCCAGGAATTCTCGACGCTTGAGGAAGTCTTTGTGATGCAGAAGGAACCGGATTGGATTATCCAGGAGTTGCTCGATGAGTAATTACGGGTGGTTAAAGACGCTTCTGATGTTTGTGCTTGCCTTTGCGGTGCAGTCAACGATTGGAGACTGGCTTAAGATTTTGGGCGTTGGGCCTGATTTTGTCTTGATTTTCATTGTATCTGTGGCGCTTCGCTTTGGGGCGGCTACGGGGTGTCTCTGGGGCTTTCTGGCTGGTTTTACGCAGGATATCTATGCGCCTGTGGAATGGCTTGGCGCCAATGCGATTGCAATGACGATAGTGGGTTTTGCCGTGGGACAGCTGGAAGAGCACTTCCTCACGCTGAACTTGCCCCCGAAAATTGGTGTCCTTGGGCTTGCGTTCTATGTGAACGATATGTTCTATTTCCTAATTACAGGTCTCGAAAAGGATGTCGTGACGACTTTATTCCTGACGAAAACGATACCGGAAAGCATTTACACTGTAGTTATTGGCGGTATTTTGTTCTACCTCACTTCGGGGAAGAAGTCGGATGTATAACGATACTTCGGAGAATGAGGCCAGAGTCCGCAGAAACTGGAATATCCTGATATTCCTTGCCGGGACTGTTATTCTTTTTGCGGTAATCCTGTTTCGGCTGTTTTCTTTGCAGTACTTGCATTACGAAGAGAACTTCCAGCGTTCCGAAAATAACCGTTTGCGCCGCATCGAGCTGATAGCCGACCGAGGCTACATTTACGACCGCAACGGGAATGTGCTGGTGCGCAACCGCCCGTCGTACCAGATTGCGTTACAGGCGCTTGAAATGCCGCGCAAGAAGGCGGACAGGGATTCCATTTTCAAGAAGCTTCTGAATATCCGTGATGCGGCTGGAGTGCGGCTGTTCGATTCCTTGTCGCTTGATACGGCGTTCCAGAGGATTCGCTGGGTGCGTACGCGCCCGGTCCGTATTCTGGAAGATGCGACGATGGAACAGGTCGCGGTAATTGAAGAGCATTCGACGGAATTGCCGGGCGTTTCGGTGATCATCGAATCGCGCCGAGAATACCCGTACGGGACGCTTGCTTCGCATGTGCTCGGCTACACGAGTGAAATTTCGGAAGAACAGCTGAAGCTCCCGGAATATGCGGCATATTCGCAGGGCGACCGCGTAGGGCAAAAGGGGCTTGAGCAGGAATACGACAAGGAGTTCCGCGGCAAGAACGGCCTCAAGCTTGTGGAGGTGAACGCCTCGGGGCGTGAAGTGCGAACGCTCTCGGATGTGGGGGGCTTTATTGCGCCTGAACCGGGACTGCACATGATTTCGACGATAGACCTGAAGCTGCAAAAGGCGGCCGAGGCGGCGATTCCCGATTCGGTAAAAGGCGCCTTGGTGGCGCTGGACCCACGCAATGGAGAAATCCTCGCGATGGTTTCTTCGCCGCGACTCGACCCGAACATCTTTTCCTTGAAGCGTCGTGAACGCAACAAGGGCTGGGCGCATGTGGCGCTTGATTCGATGCGTCCGCTGACGAACCGCGCGATTTCGGGCATTTATCCGCCGGCGTCGATTTTTAAGCTCGTGACGTCCGGGGCGGGGCTTGAAAGCGGGATTATCTCGGAGACAAAGTATTACCCGAAAGCCTGTACGGGCGGTTACCAGTATGGTTCGCGTTACCAGAGGTGCTGGGGTGTGCATGGGAACCTGAATGTGGTGCATGCGCTTCGCCTCTCGTGCGATGTGTATTTCTATCAGGCGGGTCTTGAAATAGACATGGCGCGTATCAACGAATTTGCGCGGCGCTTTGGCTATGGGGAAAAACTGCTGGGCGTGGATATTCCGGGCGAGCGCGCTGGATGGCTTCCGGATTCGGCATCGTTTAACCAGCGCAACAAGCGCCTCGGCTGGCGCTGGGCGCGCGGGCTTATTCTGAACCTCTCGATTGGGCAGGGGCAGATGGTGACGCCTTTGCAGCAGGCCGTGTTTATTGGTTCTGTAGCAACGAACAAGGGTGTATACCGCCCGCATTTTATGAAGGAACTGCAGGATGCCGAGGGCAACGTGGTGCGCCGTTTTGAACCGGAGGTTATCCGCCCGGGGACAATGAAGCCTGAGACGCACCGTGTGCTCTTGAATGCAATGGACTCTGTGGTAAACCATCCGGGGGGAACGGGCAAGAAAGCCGCAGTACCTGGAATTCGTGTGGGCGGCAAGACCGGTTCTGGCGAATGGAAAAAAGGGCAGAAGACGCATGCCTGGTTTGCTGCGGCAGCCCCTTTGGATGACCCGCAAATCGCCCTTGCCGTAATTATTGAAGCTGGCGGCGGTGGCGGTTCTGTGGCAGCCCCGATAGCTCATAAAGTGCTGATGGCGTTTTTTGGTAAAGAAGAAGAGGAACAGGAATGAGTACCGATCGCATTCAGGACAAATCGTTAAAGTTCGATTGGCTCTTTATTGCTGTGACGCTTGTGCTTATGACATTTGGCGTGTTCCTCGTGTATTCGGCGACCGTGGGCGAGGAACTGGCCCTTTACAATACCCACTGGTTTAAGCAGATTGTCTACTTTCTGACAGGTATTGCGATTGCTGTTGGCCTCGTGTTTGTGAAAATTGACTGGCTCAAGCGTATTGCGGTTCCGTCCTATGCCATTGCGTTGGTCTTGCTTTTGTTCGTGCTCATCTTTGCGGGTGACGTGAAGGGGGCGGGGCGCTGGATTGACTTGAAAGTGATCAAGTTGCAGCCTTCGGAATTTGCAAAGATTGCGTACCTCATTACGATTTCGTACTGGCTTTCGAAACATCCGGTGAGCTTGCATAAGCTCAAGACTTTTTTGGTGCCGCTCGGGCTTTTTGTTGTGCCGTTCCTGCTTGTGCTGAAGCAGCCGGATTTGAGCACGGCGCTTGTGTTTACGGCGGTGACGCTTGTCGGGTTCTTTTTTGCGGGGCTGACCTTTACGGACTTGTTTTTGATTGTAAGCCCTGTGCTATCAGTGCTGTTTTCGCATTCGCAGTCGATGGTGATGCAGGTTTTGTGGGGCGTGTTGATTTGCTTTGTCGTTTTCTCCGTGTTGCGCAGGCACTTGTCCAAAAAGTTCTCGGGTGTGATCATTGCGACGAACATCTTGGCGGGGTATGCCAGTACGATGGTGTGGAACATGCTGGAGCCGCACCAGCAGAAGCGCGTGAACACGTTCCTGGATCCGATGAGTGACCCGCTGGGCGATGGCTATCAGGTGTTGCAGTCGCTCACGGCAATTGGTAGTGGCGGTATTGGTGGCAAGGGCTTTGGAAACGGTTCCCAGACGAATCTCTCGTTTTTGCCCGAAGAACATACGGACTTTATCTTTAGCGTGCTCGGGGAGCAGTTTGGCTTTGTCGGGTGTGCTGCAATTCTTGTGCTGTTTACGTTGTTCTTGTGGCGAGCCTCATCGATTTGCAAGACGAACGATGACCCGTTTGTGACGCTTGTGACGATGGGCGCGTGCACGATATTCTTGTTCCACATCACGGTGAATATTGCAATGACGATTGGGCTTATGCCGGTGACAGGGCTTCCGTTGCCATTTCTCTCCTATGGCGGTTCTTTTGCGCTTGTGTGCATGTTCCTCGTGGGACTCTTGATGTGCCTACGTTATCAGGGGAATAAGTGATTAGTAGGCAGTAGGCGGTGGTTTGTGGTTAGGAACGTCATCCTGAACGGCGAACGCCGTGAAGGATCCAGTGAAGTTTTATTTGGTAGAACTTTAAAGAAATTTTTACGGTCCAAAATCCTGAAAAAAAGCGTGTTATAGAGGTGGGCGCGATTTTGCGCTGCTTTATGACAGGAGGCTTTATGGGCGTTTTACGGACGGTATCAAATTTTGTTTTCGGGATGGAGTGCCTAGGATGTGGGAATTCTTCGGAGAAGCTTGACCCGTGGCTTTGCCCGTCTTGTGCGGCGGAACTGGCTCGTGAATCGTGTTCGCCTAAATTCCCGAACGAGGATGTCTTTTGCCTTTTCCCGATGCGTCCTTTGACAAGGCGCCTTGTGCATGCGCTCAAGTACAGGAATATTCCGGGGCTTGCGTCCTACCTGGTGCGCCATTCGTCGGCGGTAAGGCAGGGGATGGTGGCGCAGGAGCTATCGATGCTTGCGCAACCGCTTTACTTTGTACCGGTGCCGCTTCACAGGGCCAGGTATCGCGAGCGTGGGTACAACCAGGCGGAACTTCTGGCGGCGGCGCTTGCTGTTGCGACTGGCGGTAAGGTTTGCCGCCTACTAAAGCGCAAGACGTTCGTGGTTTCACAGACTAAGCTTTCGAAAGAGGAACGCGAAATGAATGTGGCGGGGGCGTTTGTTGCAAAATTCCCTAGGAAAATGCCCACGCGGGGGAGTGTCGTCGTCGTGGACGATGTCTTTACGACAGGGGCGACGACTTCATCGTGCTTGGCTGCGTTTGGGGCGGATTTCCCGCTCCCCTTGAAGGTGTGTACACTTATTTATGATGAGCCTGCGACTGCTGTTGCGGACTTTGCTGCAGATTGCCGCGCGGATTGGGACGGGCTTCGCAGTAGGCGGTAGGAAGTATGAATTACTAATTCCTACTTCCTAATTCCGAATTAAAAAAGCTCCCCGAAGGGAGCTTTTTACGGAGGAAGAGGGACTCGAACCCCCAAGCCTTACGGCGGCGGTTTTCAAGACCGCTGACTTACCAATTAGCCTATTCCTCCAATTGGTGCGCAAAGAATAGAAAAAATACTTGGATATCGTCAACGATACTTTGCATTTTATGCAGAAATAACTATTTTTTTACATACTATGAGCTATCAAGGAAACGCTACCGATCTTGGAGACGGCGAAGTCGCTGCTCTTTTGTTCGAGTACATGCCCAAAATTGCTGCAGAGCATAAAACGGACAGTCTCCTTATGCTTATGGCTGATTTAGGCCGAAAAATTGTCCAGGCCGACCGCTGCTCGCTCTGGCTTGTCGATGAAGAACGTAACGAACTTTGGACAAAAGTTGCCCATGGCGTGAGCGAACTGCGAATACCGCTATCGGCTGGCTTTGTCGGCTATTCCCTCAAGACGGGTGAACCGCTTTTGGTGGAAGACGCGTACTGCGATTCCAGGTTTGACCGGCGGAGCGATGTCAAGAGCGGTTACCATACGACATCCGTTATGACGATGCCGCTAGAAAGCGACGATCGTGTAATGGGCGTATTTCAGGCGATCAACAAGGTCGGGGAAAACGTATTCTTTTCCGAGAAAGACCTGGAACGCTTGAAACTTATTTCGGTTTATTCTGCAAAGACGATTGAGTCTGCAATGCGGGCCCAGAAGCTAGAGCGCTATGCGAAGCAACTGGAGCGCAAGGCCGATGAACTCAAGTCGGCGCACATGGAACTTATCCGCATTCTGGGTGAAGTTTCTGAATTCCGCAGCCACGAAGTGGGTGACCACATTCACCGTGTTGCAGAAATTTCATTGAAGCTTGCCCGCTATATGGGACTTCCTTCAGAACAGCAGGAGTTGATTTTCTACGCGGCTCCGCTGCACGACCTTGGAAAGGTCGGTATTCCGGATATGGTTCTGAATAAAGCTGGCAAGCTGACCCCAGAAGAATATGAACGGATGAAGGCTCATTCCATTATCGGTCGTACTTTGCTCCGTGATTCCAAGACGGATTTGCTTTGCATGGCCTCGGATATTGCCGGCTGCCATCATGAACGCTGGGATGGCACGGGTTACCCGGATAGGCTAAAAGGTGAAGAAATCCCGCTTGCCGCCCGTATTTGTGCTGTGGCGGATGTCCTGGATGCGCTTTCTAGCCCGCGCTGTTACAAGCCGGCCTGGCCTGAAGAAAAAGTCAAGGAAGAAATGCAAAGATCTCGTGGCTCGTATTTCCAGCCGGAGCTTGTAGATATTTTAATGGATCACTGGGACGAATTTTATTCCTGCTATAGGCCTGAAGGCGAGTTTGCTAAGAAAGGCCTCTTGCCGCCTGTGAAATAAATCACACTGAATTTTTTTTGTGCCCGCCAACGTGCGGGCGTATTTTTTTATTGGGGGAGGGTGATTCCCGCTCGGAGGCGGGAATGACAATGAAAAAGGCGGGAAATTGCCGAAAATAAAGAAAAAACCTCGGTTTTCACCGAGGTTTCTTCGTGGTTCCGATTGGAATTGAACCAACGACACGCGGATTTTCAGTCCACTGCTCTACCAACTGAGCTACAGAACCATTTTGGTGACCCAATTATAGATATTTATTTTCGGCTTGTCAAGGGTAAAGAGAATATTACTGTTATTTTTTTAAAAAAACTACTAAATTTACTGTTGTTGGATGGATGATTAGGTGCTTCACGGCATTTTGCTGTGGAGAGTGAGTCTTTTATTTTAGGTGGTCGCCGTGATACGTTTGAAAAAAATGAGACCGTTCTTTGCCTTTGCTGCGGTTTTAGGTACAGTTTTTATTCTTGGCTGTGCTGAGGAGAATAAAAACCCGATTATACCAGGTAACGATGAACCTGGTCCGCAATGTTTAACGCCTGGTGCTTGTAACGATACGATCATTAAGCCGAAACCAGGTGGCGGCTATGACACATCGGTCGTTCCTGTGAACCCGCATTTTGATACGACGTATGAAATTATTGGTACGGATACTGTTCGCGTTATCGATACGGTTTATATTCCGCAAGATACGTCGCTTATTTGGGTGGGACAATCTGCATTGCGTATCACGGAAATTGCTCCGCTGAATACGGACTGGCTGGACGAAAACGGCGATGATCCGTCCTGGGTGGAAATTTACAATTCCGGCGATAAGGATATCGATCTGAAGGGCTACACGCTTGTTGAAAACATGAAGAACTTGCGCAAGTGGGTCTTTGGTAGCTATGTTCTCAAGGCTAAGTCTTTCTTGGTCGTTTTCTGCGATAAGAAAAATATTTCTGCAGTGCAGAGTGCTGATCTTGATGGTGGTCGCCATACGCGCCCGCATACGAACTGGAAGCTCGATAAGAACGGCGGCACGATTTACTTGATCGACAAGTACAACGGAATCCGTGATAGTGTTGAATATCCTGAATTGACAGCTGGCCTTAGCTGGGGTATTGTCGATGGCGGATACTGGAAATACTTTGAAAAGCCGACTCCGGAAAAGCCGAATACAGCATCAAAGGCTTACGATGATGTTGCTCCTGAAGCAGATATGAGCGGCCTTAAGTCTGGATTCTACAGTGAACCGTTTAAGCTGAATCCTCCTGCTCTTGATGAAGGTGTCAAGCTCCGTTGCACAACGGATGGTTCTGTTCCGACGGAAAATTCTCCAGAATTTAATTCCCCGAAGACGATTGACCACAGCGTGGCTTTCCGCTGCGCGACATTCAAGAAGGGCGCCCTTCCGAATAAGGTTACAACCCGCACGTTCTTTGTTGACGAAGACCAGGTGAAGATGCCGATCGTTGCAATCAGCGTGGATTCCAGCTTCTTCCGTGAACATTATATCAAGACGAGCTGCAATGCTCCGAAGGGTTGCAGTGACAGTGCTGGCCTTTATGCCGATGTTGAATTGCCTGTCCACGTGGAATATTTCGAAAATGGATCTTCTACGAAGAATGGCTCGACTTGGGAAATTGATGCCGGCATTTCCTTGATGGGTGGCTATAGCCGCTTGAATGACAAGAAGTCGGTTGCAATTCGCCTCCGTGAAGAATATCAGGATGGCAGCATCAACTATCCGTTGTTCGAAACCCGCAAGGGCGTAAATGACAAGTACAAGTCCTTTAACCTCCGCAATAACGGCAACCGCTTTGTTAGCGACTACATCGAAGATGCTATGGGCGGAGCCCTTCTCGAAGGTACTAGCGTCGATTACCAGAGAAGCCGTCAGGTTGTGGTGTTCTATAACGGTAAGTACTACGGCATTCATGACATGCGTGAACGCTTCAACAAGCATTACGTAGAAACGAACTACAAGATTGATGCGAATACGGTGAATTTCATCAAGCATTTGGGCAAGGAAGTTGAAGCCAGCAACGGTACGACGGACGCCTATATGAACATGCTCCACTATGTGGCGACGAATGATTTCTCCGGCGAAAACAATGCAAAGTATGATACCGTAAAGACGATGCTCGATGTGGGCAACTTGGCGGACTACATGGCTGCTGAAATTTATATGCACAATGGTGACTGGCCGAACAACAATGTTCGTGCATGGTCTGCTCCGGGGCATCCGTGGAAGTTCATGGTCTATGACCTCGACCATGGCTTTGACTGGACGTGGGGCGTGAACGATAAGGAATTCAACCAGGAATCCAATATGTTTGCCTGGATCAAGAAGGGTGGCGGAAACAAGCCGTGCAAGGATGAAGGCTGCTTCGCCAATCTTTATAACCAGCTCATCAAGAATCCGGATTTCAAGCGCATGTTCATTAACCGCTCGGCTGTGATGTTCAATAGCTACACGAACGGTAAGAATGTGGAAAAGATTGTCAATTCCATGGTTTCAACGATTGACAAGGCTGAAATGGATCGCGACCTCGCCAAGTTCAAGCAGGATCAAAAGTACTATACCAACTCTTGCCCTGACAATAATGGCTTCAGCAGGGATGGTTCTTGCTTAAAGAAATGGGCAAATGACCGCGATCCGAAGGTCCTTCAGGAATATCAGGAAGAATTTGGCTTGAGCGGTACTGTTTCTGTGAGCATTGGCGCCACTGGCAATGGTACTGTGCTTATGGAAGGCATGAAGCTTCCGAGTGCAAGTTTCAAGGGCAAGTTCTTTGGCGGCGTGAAAATGGAACTCAAGGCTGTTCCGGATGCTGGTGCGGTGTTTACTGGCTGGAGCGATGGCGTGACGGATAACCCGCGTCTCGTAAGCCCGACGGATGGCGCGTCCTTTACGGCGAAGTTCCAGTAACTGGTAGCGACGCGATACGCCTTGTCAAGATGTGTCTTGTCGAGATGCGTCGCCGCTCATGATGAAATTCGCGGCCTGGATAAAAATCCAGGTCGCTTTTTATTTCTACATTTTGCTATATGAAAAGTCCCGTGCGTAAGATGTTCGATGGCATTGCGAGCCGTTACGATTTTCTGAATCACTTTCTGAGCTGCTATCAGGATGTGCTGTGGCGCAGGTATTGCTGCAAGCGCTTGAAAAAGATGATGGGCGCTGAATGGCGAGACGAAATGCCGGGATTGCTTGACGAGACGCCGCTTTCGGGAAAGCCGCGCGGTTTGAATAAAGTGCGTCTGCTCGACTTGTGCGGGGGAACGGGCGATTTTGCTAACACGTTCCGCAAGATTTTCGAATCCGGTTGCAAGTGCAAGAATGTTTCGCAAAACGGGGTGTCGCGCGACTTTGTCGTGGATCCGGCTGTAATCGGTGATTTTTCGTACGGGATGCTTGCCGAAGTCAAGCCGAAGAAAATCGATGCGCATGCGGTACAGCTCGATGCGATGAAAATGCCTTTTGCCGAACGCCAGTTTGACGTCATCTTGAACGGCTTTGGCATGCGCAATGTGCCCGATGCCCGTGGCGCCTTGATGGAATCGTACCGCGTACTTGACGTGGGCGGCTACCTCTGCGTTTTGGAATTTTTCTCGCCGAGGAACTTGTTCAACAAGTTCTTCTATAAAGTGCTTGCGCCGCTGTTCATTCCGGTGATGGGCGCCTTTTTTAGCGGCAAGCGCGATGCCTACGAATACCTGGTGAACTCGATTATCCGCTTTTTGCCGGTCGATCAGTTCTGCAAGATGGCCGAAGAATGCGGCTTTGAAGTCAAGCAGGTCAAGATGTTCGATGGCGGAATTTCGTTTGGCGTGTTCTTGCACAAGCCGGGGAATGCATGAGCCGCTTTGTGCTTGGAGTGACGGGTGCAAGCGGCAGCATTTATGCGACCCGTACGGCGATGTACTTGCAGCGTTTTCATCATGAGGTGACGCTCATCGTGACGCACCCGGGCAAACAGGTTCTCGAATATGAGGGGCAAAGTGCGCTTTTCGACTATTGCAAGGACGTGTGCAACGTGGATGATTTTTTTGCGGAATGCGCGAGCGGTTCTAGCGATATTGCAGGCATGGCGGTGGTGCCGTGCTCCATGGGAACGCTTGGACGCATTGCGGCGGGGACTTCGGATAATTTGCTTGTGCGCGCGGCGGATGTTTGCCTCAAGGAACGCAGGCCGCTCGTGATTGTGCCGCGCGAAATGCCGTACAACTTGATCCACATCGAGAATATGAAACGAGTGACCTTGGCGGGGGCGGTTGTGATTCCGGCGTCGCCGCAGTTCTACAGCAAGCCCAAAAGCATCGAAGAACTCGTGGATACCGTCGTCGCGAAAATCCTAAAGCACTTGGGCGTGGAACAAGCGCTTGTTGCAAGTGTTGCTAAAGTGTGGAATGGCGATGAAAGGGAGATTCCCGCTCGGAGGCGGGAATGACAAATCTAATGACCAATGACTATTGACTAACCACTGTCTACTTCTAACTTCCTACTGTCTACTATAACATGAATAAAATCCTTGAATTTACACATCTTGTTCGTTTGAGCCATTCGCTGTTTGCAATGCCTTTTGCGATTGGCTCCATGTGGGTTGCGGCAAACGGTTTCCGTGACATGAGCGCTTATGAGACCGTCCGCATTATCGTGCTCATCGTGCTTTGCATGGTGACCGCCCGTAACAGCGCCATGAGCTTTAACCGCATTGCAGACGCCAAGTTCGATGCGGAGAATCCGCGCACAGCAAAGCGCCATTTGCCGGCCGGGCGCCTGAGCCGAAAATCGGTGATGGCGTTCTTGGCGTTGAACGGAATCTTGTTTGTTGTGTTTGCATGGATGCTCCAGCCGCTTGCTGGCGCGCTTGCGTTCCCGGTGTGGCTATTGCTGCTCTCGTATTCGTACTGGAAGCGCTTTAGCTGGCTTTGCCACTGGTTCCTTGGCTTTGCGATTGGCATGAGTCCGCTTGGCGCCTGGATCGCGGTTCGTGGTGAATTTGCTGTGTTCCCGATTTTCCTCCTGTTCATTCTGATGCTCTGGATGGGTGGCTTTGACATTATTTACGCGACGCAGGATATTGAAATTGACCGCAAGCAGGGCTTGCATTCCGTGCCCGCCCGCTTTGGCCTTGAAAAATCCTTGCGCATTGCGCTGGCGAGCCATTTGGCGATGCTTGTGCTTTGTGTTGTGTTCGGATTCTTCTGGAACATGGGCTGGATCTGGTGGGCGATTACGGGACTCATGACTGCCGCGATTGTCTATATTCACTTGTTCAGAAAGTCTAATGACCTGGATGCGATGAACCGCGACTTTTTCCTTGCGAACGTGGCGATTAGTGCCCTCGTGATGGTGGGTCTCATTGTCTGGATTTGCATGGGAGGTGATGTCAATGCCCTTTATTAATCGCCCGAACGGAAAGTTCACGAATGAAGAAAAAGTGAAAATGTTTCACTTGATGGGAGGCGTTGCCGCCGTTTTAGCGCTTGTCTGCATTTTGCTGATTGAAACGGGTGCTGCCGGCGAACGCCGCGACCTTGCCGATATGGGCCTTACCGCGATGATTGTGATGCTCGCTGTTTCGCTTATTGGTGCGATGTATTTTAAGAGATAGCTCTCTTAAATTTCCAGATCTGCTGATATAACGGTTTCGACGGTTCCGTCGTCACATTCAAAGAGCAGGCTGCCATCATTGTTCATGTCGATGATACGGCCTGTTTTTTTGATGGCGCCTTCGCCGGAGTCCCGGTTTTGATCGGTGCAGTGGTTGTTCACGACGATGGTGCCGCGGGCGCCGATGAACTGGTCCATCTTGCGCCAGGCGCTAATCCAGGGCGATATGCCGAAGGCGCGGAACTGCCCGATGGCGCGTTCGAGATTCCCGATAAGCGCTTGCAAAAGCTTTTCGCGGTTGATGGAATGCCCGAAGATTTCTTTGAGCGTGGTGACGGCGCGATTCAGGTGCGCATATTCGGCGGGATCGCTATTGACGTTTATGCCGACTCCCATCGAGAGCGCTGGGCGCGGCGCATCTTGTTGCATTGTCATCCCCGCGGAAGCGGGGACCTCCCTCTTGACGAAGACTATTTCCGCGAGAATCCCGCAGAACTTGCTTTTGCCATAGAGAATGTCGTTGGGCCATTTGACCGTAATTTTTGGCGAGTTCGCGTTTTCCGATTCTGCGCAATCCCGATTTGCGGGACCTGCTTGGCTATCCTTCGCGCATTCTCGAACATTGTTGAATGTTTCTGCGAACGTGAGAGCTGCAACTTGCGTAATTTGTGCGAAATTGCTTGCGGGTATTCCGTCGAGCGGGATTAAAATGTTGAAATAAAGATTCTTGCCGGCGGGGGAGTCCCACGTGCGTTCGTGACGACCATGACCATCGCTTTGTGAGTCTGCAACAAAGAGCGTTCCCGGGGCAATTTCTCCAGCGGCTGCCATGGACTTCATGAGCTTGTGTGTGCTGCCGACCGTCTCGAAGAGAAATGCGGGGGCATCACCAAAGCCAGTAAGCTGCCAGTCTGTAAAATTGCGTTCTTGAGAAAACATTTGCTTAGTCGTTAGTCGTCGAGCATGACATGGGCGGCGATTCTCGTCTTTCGTCTGACTTACTCGTCGGCTTGCTTTTCTTGCAGTTCCTTGAGGGCTTCTTCGGGGAAGATGTTGAAGAACTCGCGCTTCTTGTCTTCAAAGAGCTGCAACATGCGTTCCTGTTCGAACTGTTCGCGGTCGATGTTCTGCATGAAGAACTCGTCTTTGGCGAAGTTTCTGCTCTGTATCGTTTTCTTGATATCTTCAGAAAGGTCTACGTTATCCCAAAGAATGTAATACGAACCGATAAAGCCGTCTGCAAAGATATCAACGTTCAACTTGATCGAATTGCTTTGCGTGGAGTCGACCATTTCGACTTTGGTTTCTCTCTTCTCGGGACGGAACACGTCCACGTCGTTTACAGGTGCGGTCAAATCTTGTCCCCAGCAGATGGCTGAAGCACAAAGAATGAGCATTACCTTATTTTTATACGACAAAATCATATTAACAATATACAATGAAAAATGTTAAAAAGACAATGTTGGTATAAAAAGCATGTCCGAAAATACGGCAAATAGCGCGTTTGTCGCTATTACCGTATCGTGACGATTTGCTTTTTGTTCATGATGTGTATTATATACGATCCTGGGGCCGGTTTGGCAATGTTAAAGTCCGAACTCACCGCATGATGGCGGTACAGAACTCGTCCTTGCATATCCAATAAAGTTACGTTGGCTCCAATCTGTGCTCCGTGAATCGAAATGAAGTTTGGTTCAACGGCAATGTGCAATTTTGCAATTGACCTTACTTTTTCAAGTCCTGTTCCCTTGCTTGAGCTGAAAACAGTTACGCTGGAACTAGACTTTGCACTGCTCGAAGATGACTTCGCGGAGCTGCTCGATTTCGCGCTGCTCGAAGAACTCGAAGCAATCTTTGAAGAACTGCTGGATTTCGCAGAGGAGGACGACGACTTCGCGGAACTACTGGATTCTTCGCTAGAGCTGGAGACCGTTACGCTAGAAATTGAATTCTCGCTGCTTGAAGACGATTTTGCGGAACTGGATGACGATTGCGCGGTAGAGCTGCTCGAATTCACGCTGCTTGAAGAGCTAATTGCAATTTCGAGGTTGAGCGTCTTGATGTAAGCGGCTGCAAATTCTTCGACAACATTCTTCTTGAAGTGCGGGTAAGCATCACCTGTTTCTTGCCCCCATACGTCACCATTAATTCCATTCTTGTTGTAATCATGGAGCTTCTTGGCCAGCGACAAATCTGTAAACTCGGTAGCACTTGCTGCGGTTCCGCTTTGAGTTGTTTTTGCTGTATTCACATAGAATGTATTGTTCAATGAGACTTCGGAATTTTCGCCCGTTTCGGCGACGAGTGCGTCTACTAATGAATCCTTTTCGGCGCTGACAATGCCTTTGTTATACGTATTAATGATGGAAAGAATACCGTCCGTTTGTCCAATAATCCCGCCAGATTTAAACGTACCTGCTTGGACGTTGCCAACATTGTAAGAGTTGTAAAGATCTAGGAAATATTTCTGGAATGCAACTAAACCGCCTACTACAGCATTGATGGAACTGACAAAGCCTTCGTTGTAAGAGTACATCATTGTGGATTTAGATGTGCCGTAGCTAATTATTTGCCCGACTAATCCGCCAATTCCGCCATACCCTAAAGTGGCTCCAGTATTAGACGCGTTGATTATAGTTGATTTTGCATATAAGATAGAACCTGCAATGCCTCCGACGCAATTGAGACCAAAAGTTTCGCCATCATGGTGGACGTTGACTATGTTCAGTTCGATGCCTTCGTCCGGACCTTCATCGTTGCCATAATAACCGATGATTCCTCCAGCGTGATTGGAATTTGCATTGATGTTGCTTTCGCTAGAAATATTTATCACCGACAAAATAGAAGCTGATTCGGCTCGTCCAATGAGACTCCCGACATACTTGTTTCCGTAGAAATAAGAGTCTTTGATGTTGATGTTTTGAATGACTGTTTTGGTCACGGGTTCACCGACTTCTCTTGTTAAGCCGATTGAGCCAAAGAGCCCGACTCCATCTGCGAAACTGGAAACGAAAAGACCTGAAATGGTGTGACCTTGACCATCAAACGTACCAATGAAATTCTTGATTGGAGTCCATTTTTTGAATTTTGCAGAATCTGCTTCGTTGATTTTTCCGTTGACGAGAACATTCTTGTTGTCGATGATGTTTGCCGTAAGCTTGACACATGTGCTCGTGTGCTTCGCTTCGCTGTTGTACATGTCGGCAAATTGATACAGCTCGCCAATGTCGCCGATTTCGTAGCAGTTGTTGACAATGCTCGGGTTGTGCCACCATTGGGCGTAATAAGTCAAGTCGCCTGTTGCATCGTTTGGAATGAATTTCACTGGACTTCCTGAATAGTCCTTGTTGCTGAACCAACCCTTAAAAACATAGTCCTTGCGTTCGGGAATCGGAAGTAAGCTTTCTAATCCTTCGACATATTTGTCGCGATATGTGGTTGTGTCTGTATCGTATGTTACCAACTTCAACGAAGAACTCTTGACAGAAGTAGCGCCTGTGATATTTCCGGTGAGTTTTGGATATTCATCTGTGCCAATTTTTTGCCCCCATACAGAACCGTCAGCAGTTTCGCTTTTGTATGTATGCAAGGCTGTTGCCAAAGAACCGTCTTTAATTTGTTCTTCACTTGTTTTGAAGAGCGCTTGACCGTTAGTTTCTGCGGAACCAGAATATAGGTAATAGAATACATTTTTAAATGTGGCGTTCCCCCTCATGAGGTGAACATAAGTTAACTCTTTGTTCTTGGAGGATATTACTAAGGCATAGGAGTTTTCTACGTTGACTTGCGGAGAAAAAAGTGTGGTTCCTGAATAATATGAGCCAGATATAGAACCGACAAGATTGTAGAAATTAAAGGCATTGGAAATGGTAGCGACATTATATGAGTTGATGATGTTCGATTTCCCTGTGACAATACCGATAAGCCCGCCTGTACTTCCGTAGCCAAAAAAGTCGCCTACGCTAGAAGACTGTGTAATTGTAAGTTCTCCGCCGTGTTGGTTTCCGACAAGTCCGCCAATGTATGGCTTGGCGTTATTGATGTAGCTGTTGCCGACAGTCGCCTCTACTTGACAATTTTCGATGGAAACCTTTTGGCTGAGCGAGTCGATTTCGCCTACCAATGCACCTGTATTTAAACCGCCGTGAATGTAGGAATCGGTGATGTTCAAGTTCTTGATTGTTGTCGGACTGAGAGGGTCACGATTGATAATTGATGCGAACAAGCCCGCATTTGTTACCGTCGTATCTTTAAAGTAAATTCCCGAAATGGTATGCCCTTGACCATCGAATGTGCCGTCGAAATCCTTAATGGGAATCCATTGAATTGCACCCTTTTCATTGGCTCGAACGTCTTTGTTCAAAACGATATCGCTGGTGAGCTCGGCGCAGAATGGCGTGATGTTGTACAAGGCTGCATTGACGATATTTGCAAATCCAAAAAGCTCTTCGATTGTGCCGATTTGGTAACAACCATTTGTCTGCTTGGGTGCCTTGGGTGTGATTGTCGAAGAGAATACAAGTTTGTCTACAAAAACAGGTGATTCGTCAACGCCAACATTTTGTCCCCAAATTGAACCATCTACGTTATCGGTTTTGTATTCGCGCAAAAGCTTGGCTACTGTGCCATCGTTGAATTCGTGCGTTGTAACGTGAGTGCCGTTTTTGCCTACATAGGAGCCATCGTAAAAACTGTTGATTGCAGTAACGCCATCTAGCGTAGCTCTGTCGTTGTCCCAGTATTTTGTCGGCATGTGGTAGGAGTTTTCGAATATGGTTGTTCCATAATTGTAACCGACTACTTGAACGGCAGGCTTGTTAGATGATGAACAACAGCCGTCGTTGTTCGGAGTAACATGTCCTTTGTTGTATGAATTTGTAATTCGGATTGTTCCATGGGACACGCCGATGAAAGCACCACCTGCAGCTCGTGCATCGCCTCCGGCTTCGTTGATGGTATGGGTGATGTTTGAATTGGAAAGTTGTCCTGCTATGCCTCCGATAGCGTATCTTCCGTGGACGGAACCGGTGGTGTGAACGTTGATGATATCGACATCGCGGCCATTCCCGATTAGCGTTCCGATACAAGTGTCTGCTTGGAAGTAGGCATCGGCAATTTCAAGATCTTTGATGACTGCTCGATATTGTTCGTTATAAGAAATGTATTTGGATTTTGTTGTTCCGAAAAATCCGATATTTCCGATGGAACCATTCGTTAAGTATGTCAGTCCAGAAATAGTCTTGCCGTTGCCATCGAACGTTCCGCAAAATTCCATCATCGGAAACCAGCGCTTGTACGTGCTAAATTCGACGAATTTTTCGCTTACCGAAATGTTTGTCGTGAGTTTTCCGCAAGCGCAACTCTCTCGCTTTGTCCCGTTGGTGCCGTTGACGATGGCGGCAAATCCATATAGCTCACTAGCAGTGCCTATTTCGTAGCAGCCGTTCACAAGCTTGGGGAGCGTTGCCCACATTGCATACAGTTCTTTGTCTCCCGTCATAGTGCGGTTTATTGTTAATATGGTGTCGCCCGTAAATTCTTTGTCCTCGAACCAGCCGATAAAGGCATAGCCTTCTTTTGTCGGGATGGGGAGTGGAGTTATTTCGCCTTCGACATATCCTTCGATAAAAGGTTCGTGCTCAAACCCTGTGTTAAATGTGAGGCTTGAAACTTTGAGATTGCCTGCGTAGTTGGTCACCTTTCCGCTGAAAGTCGGGTGATTGTCTACGCCTACATTTTGACCCCATGCATTGCCTTCGTCATAGTTGTGGAGCCTAAGCGCGAGCGAGCCGTCGGTAAATTCTCTGTAGGGAATGCTCAATGCATTGATACCCGTCATGAGGTTCAATTCACTTGGGGTGTAAGAATTTATGCTCTCGCTCTTTGTGCCGGAATACATATCGCCTACCAGACATGCTTCTCTGACAATTGATCTTGGAACAAATGTGTATGTATTCTTGATGAACAAAGATCCTTTTTTGACTTCGCCGATAAGCCCGCCAGCAGTGTCGTATCTGCCCCTTATAAAGCTTGCGTAATAGACGTTCGTCATTGCGACAGTTCCGGAATCTACAGTGGCGATGAATCCGGCTGCATATCTGTTGTTATAAATGTATGAATCTTCGATACCGATGTTCTTGATGGTGATTGTATCGCTGCTTTTCGCCGGTCTCACTGAAAGAATCGGGGCGACCCATTCGGCTTCGTCATGGTCTTTGCTCATGTAAATGCCGGAGATGGTGTGGTATTGGCCGTCGATTGTTCCGCTGAATTCTTCAATCGGAGTCCATGGAACAAAGTTAGAGCCGTCGCCGTTGAGCGTGTCATTGGCAAGGACGTTCTTGTTGACAACGATGTTGGCGGTGAGCTTGCCGCAGGCGGCTTTGTTGCGAGTCATGCCGTTCGTGCCATTCGCGATGGCGGCAAAACCGTAAAGTTCTTCGGCGGTGCCGATTTGGTAACAGCCGTCAACCAACTTCGGGGCGACAGGCATAATGGTCGGTGCTGCAACAGCGTTTGCTACCCAAATAAGGGCTGTTGCCAATAAACCTTTTTTCATATTCTCTCCTTCTTTTTTAGCCCGCCGAAGCAGGCGCACTCTCGTCTCTACTCTCTCGTTTGAAGCCCGCCGTGGCGGGCGTTCTCTCGTCTAAATCGCGAGTGGCATCCACGGTTTTACGACATTGATGGATTCAAGTTTTCCTTGCAATTTGCGACGGATGGCTGCGGCTGCAATCATCGCTCCGTTGTCTGTACTTAGGCTGCGGTCCGGGACGCAAAAACGGATACCCTTCTTGTCGCAGTAATCTTGCAAGCGGGTGCGCAACCAGCTGTTTGCACTCACGCCACCGCCCATCACGAGCGTCTTCATTTTCGTCTTCTTGAGGGCGTTGATGGTCTTTGTGACAAGGCTATCGACAATGGCGTCTTCGAGCGAGGCGCAGATGTCGCCGAGATTCTGCTGGATAAATTCCGGGTCGTGCGTCTCGGTGTAACGGAGCACGGCAGTCTTTAAGCCGCTGAACGAGAACTCGCAGCTGTCGTGCGTGTGGAGCGCGCGCGGAAATTCCACGAATTTGCGGTTGTGGTCCTTGCCGAGGCGGCTGATGGTTGCCCCTGCGGGGTACTTGAGGCCGATGAGCTTTCCACACTTGTCGAATGCTTCGCCGGCGGCGTCATCGCGGGTGCGACCAATGCTTGTGTACTTGAATCCCGGTTCTTCCATCACGAGTTCCGTGTGCCCGCCCGAGACGGTGAGCGTCAAAAACGGCGGTTCGATGTCCGGGTTAGAGAGCCATGCGGCGGCGAGGTGCCCTTCGAGATGGTTCATGCCGTAAGCCGGAATGTTCAAGTCGCGGGCGAGACCTTTGGCAAAGCTTGCGCCAACGAGGAGAGGTCCCATGAGGCCGGGACCCGTGGTGTAGGCTATTGCGTCGATGTCCTTGAGTTCGATTCCAGCTTCCTTGACGGCAGCTTCGGCAATGGGGGCAATCTTTTGCAAGTGCGCACGGGCGGCAATTTCTGGGACAACGCCACCATAAAGGGCGTGTTCGTCAATTTGGCTATAGAGCGGGTTTGAAAGAACTTTTAAGGGGTCGTCCTGCAAAACGGCGCAGGCGGTTTCATCGCAGCTGGATTCAATTCCAAGCCAAATCATATTCCGTATTCCTCGTCTTTATTATCGTCCTCGGTCTTTGTCTTGATGAGCTTGATCTTGTCGGGCTTGACAAGGATGGCCTTGATGGACATGCTGCGGTCGATATCGGGCGGCAGGTTCAACTTGACTGTGGGAGCGAGGCTGTCCGCATCTTCAATGGCGAAGCGGTTGTATTCAATGAAAAGTTCAATATCGTTGTGCTTGATGGCTGCGATGACTTTTTCGCCGCCGGTGACTTCGACTGTTGCCTGTTGCGGCGAGAGCGTGTTCAGGGCGCGGTCATAGAAGCCGATAAGCTGGATGGGAATGTTCTTAAATTCTTTGGAGTTGATTTTCTGGATATCGACAAAGACTTTGGCGACTGTATCGCTGGGCGTCACAAACGGCGGGAGCTGTTCGGTCGCTAGCTTCACGGAGAATGTCTGGCTTGCCTTGATGCTGTCGAAAAATACGGAGTCTGTCGGGATGTCGATAATGCGCGTGAGTGCGTTTCTGGCGCCAGAAACCTTCAGGTCTTCCTGGAGAAGCTTGGGCTGTTGCACAAGTACGTAACCAGGGGCTGCGCCAAAAGTCACGTTGCTCTTGATGGGAATGCTGCGTTCAATGCGCGTATCGACCGCTACGTCGATAAAGAGATACTGGTTGTCTGGTTCCACGTAGTGTACCGAGGAAAAGTTCGGGGCTACAAAGTTCTTGGAATCGAGGTGGATGCGTCTGGAGCCGAGTTCGGCGAGGTGCATGTCAACGACCATCGCGGCCTGCTTTTGCGACTGCAGGCGGATGAGGTCCAGGGGCTTGCCTTCGACAGTCACCGAAACCGTGCTTGGCGGCTTCGATGCAATCGCGAGCGCTTCGGGCAACTTCACGAACGTAAGCGGCACTTCCATCGTCAGTTGGAAGTCCTTGAGCGAGATGACATAGAACCAGAGGGCCATCGCGCACACCAAGGCGGTAATCTTTAATATGATGTTTCCCATAAAAGCCCCTTAAAGAACTGCTATAAATTTAATTATATTCGAGGCGTGTTCGGACAATTAGGTTACTTAATATCGGAATCTTTTAGAGGATGGAAGCAGCACCGCACGGTGATTCTCCCGTCTTTGCTGACGATTTTCCTGTGCTCGCTTTTACTTTCGGCTTCTTTTACGGCGCTCGGCGTCTCGTTCAAGCTCCTCTCTGCAGAAAAGTCGCTGTATGTGATTGAGGCATTCTTGAAAGAGGATGTTCCCGAGGATTCTATTGCGGTTATCCAGACGCGGCTTGAGCATACGCGCCATGTGGAGTCTGTCGCGTTTGTGAGTGCGGATTCTGCGCTTGCCGATTTTAGCAGCCACTTCTCGCCGGATATGCTCACACTTGTCGAAGGGAACCCGATCCCCGCGTTTTTCCGTGTGTCTCTGAGCGAAGAGGCTCGCAACCCGGCGGACCTTTCCGAAGTGCGCAACACGATTGCCGAAGAAGCGTATTTTGAAGAGGTGCAGGCTCCGATAAAATGGGCTTCGCGAATTGCGTCGTGGAAGTTCAAGATGATTTTCTGGCCGATTTGCATCAGTATCCTTTTGCTCATTACGCTCTCGCTCATCATTTGCAATTCGGTAAGGCTTTCGCTCATGTCCCGCAAGCTTTTGGTCGAGAACATGAAGTACGCGGGTGGCAGTTACCTGTTCATTGAGTTCCCGTTTGTGCTTGAAGGGGTAATGCAAGGTTTTTTAGGGAGTGGCTTTGCAATCCTGTTGCTTGGGCTTGTCATCCGTTCGCTTGTGCAGATGTTCCCGATTGTGGCTAGTGGCGTTGCCTACTTTGGAATCGTAGCGTTATTTACGGTGCTTTTAGAAACGATGCTCGCGGGCTACTTTAGTTTCCGTACGGTGCGCAGTTTCTTGTTCGAAAAGAAGGGTGAGCAGGAATAATGCGTCTTGTTTGCCGGTTCATTCCGCTTTTATTTTTCGTCTTTGCCGTGGTGGCGGGTTCAGCAGTTTCGTCTTATGCGGCTCCGAAAAAGACGGATGCGCAGATTGACGAACAAAAGAACGCCCTCAAAAAGCTAGAGGTCGATCTTGCGAAAAAGCGCGAGGAACTGGCCGTCCTTGAAACCGAAGAAAAGGGCGTCTTGAACACGATTTCGCTTTTGGACCAGAATTTGAACCGCACAAGGTCTTACCTTTCGGAACTGACCCGCAATGAGGATCTGTTGCAGGGGGCGGTCAAGCAACTTGTGATGGATATTGATTCTCTTGACTCAAAAATCAAGGCCCGCAAGCGTGCCATGAGAAAGCGTATACGTAATTTGTATGTACACGGTCGTAGCAGCGATGCCGAAATTCTCTTTGAACTTTTGACCAAGAACGGGAACCCGGAACGCGAAGTTTACTGGGTGCACCACTTGCTGAACCGCGACCGCGAAGACGTGGAAACGCTCCGTAGGCTTGTGGCCGAACGCACTCAAAAACAGCAGATGCAAGAAAAGCACTTGGCCGAGCTTTCGAGACTCCGCTCCCGCAAGGCAGTCGAAGAACGCGGTCTTGTCGCGCAGATGAACGGTCAGGCCCGCATGCTGAATTCCCTCAAGCATGACAAGGCCGTGCAGCGCATGGCGCTCAAGGAATTCGAACGCAACCAGAAGACCATGCTTGCGCTCCTCAAGAAACTTGAGCAGCGCCGCAAGCGAGAAATCGAAGAAGCGAAGCGCGCCGAGGCCGCCCGCCTCGCCGCCCTAAAAAAGAAGGAACGCGAAGCCGAGAAGAAACGCCAAGCGGCAGACAAGAAGCGCGAAGCAGAAAAGAAACGTGAGGCCGAAATCGCCCAAAAGCAGACTCCGGTACCGCATTTCAAAGGCCCGAAGTGCATGCCGCTCGACGGCCCGGTTATCAGCGAATACGGCTTGCAGGAACACCCGGTGCTCCACATCATGACGCGTAACCTTGGGGTGGAAATCCGCGGAAAGCGCGGTGGCCGCATCCGTGCCGCTGCAGCCGGAACTGTCGCTATGGTCGCCGAAATTGACGGCCGCGGCCCCTCCGTGATCATAGAACACGAAGATGGAACGTACACGGTGTACGGTCACATGAAGGCAATCCATGTCCAAGAGGGCAAAAGTGTCAAGAAATGCGAAGAAATTGGAGAAGTGGGCGATATTGCTTCGTTAAATGGTATTAAATTGTATTTCCAAGTAAGCGAAGGGACACAGACCGTGGACCCGTTGCAATGGTTGAAACAGAGATGATAGAATATCGCTTAAATGGCCCCGCCTCCCAGGAACGAATCCGCATTCGTCTTATGGCGGCGTTGCGTGAGAACCGCTTCCCGCAGTCGATTCTTATCGACGGCCCTGTGGGCATTGGCAAAAAAGCGCTCGCGATGGAAATTGCTCAGGCGCTCCAGTGCACAAACCCGAGTGTTCGCCCGTGCGGTAATTGCTTCGGCTGCAAAATGGCAACCGATACCGGCGTGACCGACAACTGGGTCGTGCCGATGGAAGCGAAAGAGGCGAGCGCCCGCAATGCGGCCGACGTCTCTGCCGGGAGCTCTGCAAAGACCATCCAGGATTTTAAACAGGCCTACATCGAAGAAATCACGAAGAACCCGTACCGAGTGGATATTTTCAGTGCGGGCGCCGTGATTTCGGTGGAACTCATCCGTACGATGACAGCCTCCTTTGCAATGAAGGGCGACCGCGTGCGCGTGGTGATTATCGCCGAGGCCGACCGCATGAACGATTCTGCGGCAAACGCATTCCTCAAGACTCTCGAAGAAGTCCCGCCGAACACGTACTTCATTTTGACGACTTCGTCTCGCGAAAAGCTCTTGCAGACGATCCGTTCGCGCTGCCTTGCGCTCCACCTGCCACCCCTCACGGATGAAGAAGTCCGTCAGGAAGCCATTCGCGTGGGCGGCGAAGAATTTGACGAATCGACTTTGACCGACGATGTGATTGGGCTTGCTGTGGGTTCCCCTGGCATGGCGCTTTACTACGCCGAACACGCCAAGAACTGGTGCCCTCTTGCGGTCGATTTTATCGAGAAGTCGCTTTCGCAGGACTACACGGACCTGTTCTTTAAGCTCGAAGATTCCGGACTTGAAGACCCGGCCATCGTGAACCGATTCTTGGAAGTGCTCTCGTTCTTGATTACGGACTTGTTGCGCCGTGAATCGGGCGCTCCGCTTCGCATCCCGGAAGCAACCGGCAGCGTGAATCTCGAACGCTACCCGCAAGTGGGGGCGTCTGCCCTCGAAGCTGCTCTTGTGAGTGTGCAAGAAACTATGTCGAGAATCGCCTCCAGGCGAATGGCGGCAGTGACCTGCCTCCAGAACCTCTCGCTAAAACTTTTTGAAGGCTACAAGTAATGGAAGATCTTGTCGCCTCAACTTTGTCCTCTACGCTAAAGATTCCGCATGCGGTCGCGAGGTTCTTGGTCTCGCGCGGCATCAAGACTGTTTCTGATGCGTACCACATGCTGTGCTCTAACGAGAGCGACGTGCATGACCCCTTCCTCATGATGGGAATGGACAAGGCTGTGGAATGGATACTTGCGGTTCGCGAACGTGGCGAGCGCGTGTTCATTTTTGGCGACTACGACTTGGACGGCATGACGTCCGTGACGCTTTTGACCCGCTGCTTAAAGACTGTGGGTATTGAATCTGAATGGCGACTTCCGAACCGCTTTGGCGATGGCTATGGCCTCTCGGTTTCTGCCGTCGATGAAATGTATGAGGCGGGTGCTCGCAACTTGATTACCGTGGACACAGGCATTACCGCGAACGTGGAAATTGCGCATGCCAAGGAACTCGGCATGGCGGTCATGGTCATGGACCATCATCAGCCGTCGGGCGATGGGCTCCCGGTAAGCGATGTGCTTCTGGATCCGCATCAGGAAGGCGACAATTACCCGAACCCGGAACTTTGCGGTGTCGGCGTTTCGTACAAGTTTATTTGCGCCTTGTTCAGCCGCCTTGGCATTAAGGCCCCGGTTGAATATCTGGACTTGGTTGCACTCGGGACGCTTGCGGACTTGGTGCAGATGACTCCTGAAAACCGCTATTTTACGCGTACCGGGCTCGAAAGCCTTAAGAGCAGCCGTTGGCCTGGCGTACAAGAAATGTACTCTTCCCTCATGAAGCCCCATAGCTGTGTGGGCGGCATCGACGTGATGTACAAGCTTGCGCCGCTCCTCAACGCTCCTGGCCGCATGGAACGCCCGGACCCGGCATTGAAACTTCTTTTGTGCGAAAACAAAGGCGAAGCGGGCAAGCTTCTCGATGAGCTGAAAGACTGGAACGCTCGCCGTAAGCAGAAAGAAGCCGAAATCACCGAAATGGCGATGGAACAGGTAAAGGCCCTTTACGGCGACACCATCCCGACCGTGATCGTGGTTGCTGGCGAAAACTGGCATGTGGGCGTGATTGGCATTGTCGCGGCTAAGCTTGCCCAGGAATTCCACAGGCCTTCGGCTGTGCTGTCGATTATCAACGGCATGGCACATGCGAGCGCCCGTGCAGTTCCTGGATTCAACTGGCACAGGGCACTTTTTGACAGCCGTGAACTTTTTGACCGCTGGGGCGGCCATGCGAATGCGGCGGGATTCTCGCTCGAAGCAGGCAAGATTGAAGAACTTCGCGGGCGCCTTTTGCAGTCTGCAAAAGACCAAGGCTATACCGGCGAGATCGTCAACACCGATGAATCGTACCCGTACGACATCAAGATCGCGCTCCGCGAACTGACCGTGGAAACGCGCGTACCGACAGGGCGTTACCCGATTCGTGAACGCTCAATTCTCGAGTACATCGACTTGCTCGAACCATTTGGCGGAAACTTCCCGTACCCCGCATTCCGTGCCGAAAACGTGACCGTGCATCGCGTACGTGAACTTCGTGGCGGGCACCTGCAAATGGAAATTTCGCAGGCGGGGAGTGCCGTTTTCCCGGCTATCGCCTTTGGACTTCGTAAGAGCAAGGCTTTGCTCGGGCGCTCCCGCCCGGTGACGGTCGTGTTTGAGCCGATTTGGAATTACTATAACAACACCAAGACGGTGCAGCTCTGCATCAAGTCCATCGAGTAGTGCTATGCTGAAACGGAACGCTCCATTGCTTGCCTTTGCGCTTGTCTTTGTGGCTGTGCTGTATTTTGTCTACAGTATTCCGCAGTACGAACCTATCGTGGATGTCGAGGAAGAAGAGGAAGTTCCTGAAGAAGCGTTTACCGGCCGCGTGGAAATGCCCTCGATTGACGAAATCTACGTGATTGAAAATACCGCAGGTCGTGACCTGAACAAGCTTGCGATGTTTTTGGAAGGCCGCGCCGCTGGCTTGCATTACCTCTCCTCGGAGTATTTCAAGAAAATCCGTGTGACCCGCAAAGGGAACCGATTTATCAAGTCCGATGACGATGTTTTCCTTGGACTTCACCTCACGCTCGATAGCCTTGGGCGCTTCATGGATCCGAAGATTATGTTCTCGGATAGCGATGACGATGTGTTCAAGGTTAAGTTATTGAAGCACGTCGAATATTTTTGGCGCCTTCCGCCGAGCAAGCAGGGCAAACTCGAAATCTGGATCCCCATTCGCTTCCACGCAAATTAGTTCCTTCTTACGGAAGTATTATGAAAATATAACCCGTTTGGGCTATGGTATTGTTTCTTTGTTTTTTTTAGCATTGTATTTTGTAAAAATTTATTCAACAAATACGGTGCTAAAAGACTATGACCAATCATCTAATTCATTCATTACGTTCGCTCCGTTTGGGGCTTGTTCTGGTTTTTACCCTGCTTATGGCAGCAACCTCGTTGGCGGAAGATGTGATCAACATCGAAGCTATGGGGCAAACCATCAATAAAGAAACAACATGGGAGAACTGCTCTGTCAATATTATTGGCAACGGTACTGTTACGTTCAGTAGGCGAATCTATATTAGAGGTTCTGTTACATTGAACCTTGGCGCGCAAACAACACTTGATGCACAAAATGGCATTGGCGTTCATGATGGACACAGCCTTACAATAACAGGCGAGGGAAACCTTAATACGAGATCTGGCAGCAGCAACGAAAATTCTCCACTTGGTGGAAGTAAAGGTAATGGCATTGCCAATGCAGGTTCGATTACAATATTAGGGGGTAATATAACAGCGATTAACACTGGTTCACTAAGCTATTATTTCGGGGCGGCAATAGGTGGTGCGGAACTGGGCTCCGGTGGTAACATCACTATCCGTGGTGGTACGGTCAATGCTATATCTGATTCTGGAAGTAGAGGTTGCAAAGGAGCCGGTATTGGAGGTGGTTTTAATGGCAATGCTGGTACGATAACCATTACTGGTGGCGTTGTTAAAGCGACATCGGGAACATATGGCGCTGCGGCGATTGGCGGCGGTACCATTAACGAAAGTGGAAAGGGCAAAGGTGGATCGATTACCATCAGTGGAGGCCAAGTCACAGCAGTAAGTTTAAGGGGTAACGGAATAGGTCCAGGCCGTGATGGTTCAACAAGAGAGGGAACCGCAGGAACCATTTCATTGTCGTGGACTGAAAGTACAGATTTCATCAATGCAAATAGTTACAGGGGTGATATCAGCATTGAGGGAGATTCGCGTTTCTATTACGAAGGAAGTACAGACTTAGTCTTAGCGGATGAACTTGCAAAAAGGCAAAATCAGAAAATTATTCCGGTTGAGCTGGACAACAACTCGATTGCGTTAGCGAACCTTCAAATGCAAGACTATAGCATTCTCCCGAATGGAGCGATAAAGTATCTCAATTATGACGTTTACGATTACAACGGTAACAAATTGATAAAAGGAACTCACTATACTGAGACCGTCGGGTATAGCGTGGATGCGACTGGAGCTATGGAAGAAGGCAAACTTAAGCTGACGATTAAGGGTAAGAGCCCCTATTTCGGTT
The DNA here is from genome assembly GCF_002210345.1 of Fibrobacter sp. UWB4. Classification (NCBI taxonomy): domain Bacteria; kingdom Pseudomonadati; phylum Fibrobacterota; class Fibrobacteria; order Fibrobacterales; family Fibrobacteraceae; genus Fibrobacter; species Fibrobacter sp. UWB4. The sequence goes on from NZ_MWQI01000010.1 coordinate 104,698, forward strand.
CACAGTCATTCATAATGTGGGTTAACACGGCTGTACTGACGCAAGACGGCGACGAGAAATATGTAACTATACCCGAAAAACGTAAAATGACGCTGAAGATTACAGAATCGGAAATCAAAGACGGCTTGACATCCTTCAAGGTCTATGAGGCTGGTGGCAAGAATCATGTTCTTGGCAAAGAATGGGATGGTGTCCTCGTTATCAACATTCCTGACAATTCGAACTATCTTATTCAATTGTCTGGTAAAGCCCTGGCTGCGGATAGGACGTCGAAAAACGATTTGATTGATTGTGAATTAATATATGAAGGGTATTTGACTGTTTATGACAACGATGAGGCGAGCGGAACAATACTTTTAGAGAATTCGGAGCTAATTTATGATTACCTACCTAGCCCAGTGGCTATAATTCCCACCATTACTAGCACGGGAAAAAACTTAGCAATTCGTTATCGAGAGATGTATGGCTATTCAGATTTAGACCTTTCGGTGACACTTGTGCCAGCCGACCGCAAATACAACGTAAATCTACCTGACAGATTTACCGGCGGTCAAGTAACGGCGAATTTGAGACAGGCAAAAGCAAACGACAACATAACTCTGACTGTTACGCCCGACGAAGGTTATATGCTCAACGAGCTAAGGGTTGTAAAAGCTGACGGTGAAACTGTCAACGTTACTGATTGTAACTGGTACACCGACTGGAGCGAAACTATCAGTAAGACCGTGACATTTAAGATGCCTACCCAAAATGTAACCGTCGCTGCTGTATTCACCAACAAGCTGAATTCAGATGAAGGAGGTCTCTATGTCAATATGCCGCATTCTGGCACAAAGAATATGGTCATTCCCGACAATATTACTTCATTTAAACTCTACGACGACGGCGGCAAGGATGGTGATTTTCAACCATTGAGCGATGGCACCCTGGCAATAACGGCACCTTCGGGTAAAGTGATGCAATTTTCGGGAAAAAGCTTTATGGTGGATAATAGCTCTAGTGAGTCTTACTATGCAATCTATAATGACCCTCCTAAAAGTTACGGACAAAAATTAGCATATGGCAATCAGCAGAAAGAGGAGACTCTTTATCCTGTTGTTAGTGAAGGCAATACAGCTTATGTCCGCCTTAAGGCAGCCGATATTTCGAGAACAGATTTTTTTCATAAGTACGGTCTCGACCTGAACGTTAAAGTCTTTACTCCTGCTGTTTACAGTGTAAGCAGCGACAAAAATATGGAGCACGGTAATGTAATGTTTGACAAAACTCAGGTCGTAACTAACGGAACTATCAACGTGACCGTAAGTTCTGACGAAGGCTATGTGTTGAAAGATATCGATGCTTTTGATGCGGACGGAAAAATTGTCATGACAAAACCTGACGCCGCTCAATGGGGCGATGTTGTCTATTACGCAGCCTCAACGGGATACTCATTCAAGATGCGTTCGTCGGATGCAACGGTGACGCCAACATTTATGCCCAAGACGGACTTTTTTGTCAATATGCCTAAGACTGGCCAGCGAGATATTATCATTCAGGATGACATGACTTCATTCCGAGTTTACGACAATAGTGGAAAGGATGGATATTACTTTACCAATGACGATGGCAAACTGTTATTGACGGCACCCGAGGACTGTATGATGAAAGTATCGGGATATGTCAAACTCATGTACTCGTCTGCAGAAGAAGATTATCTTGATATCTACGACGGCAGCAGCACCAATGCAAAACGCCTCGGACGTTTCAGGGGCTACAAAAATTCTTCGACGACCTCTGTCACAGCCTCCAGTAGTACCAATCAAATGTTGCTCCACTTTATATCCAATGGCTACGGCTATGTCAAAGATGGCGGTGGAGTCTATCTGACCGTGTCGGTGATAAAGCGTTTTACAAGCTCAGACATCACGGTCGCAGCCATTGAAGACCAAACATATACGGGTTCTCGAATTTGCCCTGCAATTAGCGTTACAGACGGAGAAAAAGTACTTGAACCCGGTGTAGATTTCACGACTCAATGCTCAAACAACATATCTGTTGGAACGGCAAGCATGACTATCACCGGAAAAGGCCATTATACCGGTGGAATCAGCAAACAATTTAAAATCGCTAAAGCACCTTTGATGGTTATCGCAAAGGATAAGTCGATTATCTATGGTGACAAACCAGCAAATGCAGGTGTTGAATACAGCGGCTTTGTGAGCGTCGATAACGAAAATAGCTTAAGTGGCTCGATTGTCTTTAGCTACGATTACGCTCAATACGATAAAGTCGGTGAATACGCCATTATGCCGAGCGGTTTGGAATCCAACAACTACGAAATTGAATTTGTCGCGGGCAAGTTGACTGTTGAACCGAAGGAAATCTCTATTGCCTGGGATGATAAAGAAACTTCGTTCACTTACAATGGAAAGGCTCAAGCTCCGAATGCGACGGCTGGAGGTCTCTTGAACAATGACGAATGCAACATTATTATAGACTCCGCTATGAATGCCGGAAAGTACTCTGCCGAGGCAATAGATTTAACCAATAAAAATTACAAGTTGCCAGAAAATCGAGATGGACCGGACTTTGAAATTACAAAGGCTCCGCTCACGGTTACGGCCAAGAATGCAACAATTGCCTACGGTGATGAACCGTCTAACGCAGGTGTCGAATACAGCGGCTTTGTGGGCGACGATAACGAAAATGACTTAAATGATTCGATTGTCTTTAACTACGATTATGTGCAATTCTATAAAGTTGGCAAATACGTCATTATTCCAGGCGGTTTGTCTTCTGACAACTACGACATCACTTTCGTCGAAGGCGAGTTGACTGTTGAACCGAAGGAGATTTCGATAGCTTGGAGTGACGCTTCGCTCACTTACAATGGCTCTGAACAGATTCCAATGGCTACGGCTAATGGTGTCGAGAATAGCGATGAATGCATTTTCACGATGACGGGTGCTGCTACGAAAGTCGGCAAGTACACTGCAAAAGTAACGGATTTGAGCAACGAGAATTACAAGTTGCCGGCAACGGGGCTTGAACAGGCTTTCGAAATTACAAAGGCTCCGCTTAAGATTACTGCATTGAACGATACGATTGTTTATGGCGACGAACCTGCTAGCGCAGGTATTGCTTATGACGGATTTGTTGGAAAAGAAACCAGCAATGTCTTGACAGGCGAACTTGCTTTTGAAATCAATTACAAGCAATATGGCGATGCCGGTGAATATGCCATTACGCCGAGCGGCCTGACGGCTGATAACTATGAAATTGAATTTGTGGCTGGCAAGTTGACGGTTGAACCGAAGGTCGTTTCCATTGCTTGGGATAAACAGACTTCGTTCACTTACAATAGCTTTGCTCAAGTTCCGGCTGCAACGGTAGAAGGCCTTTTGAACAATGACCAGTGCGATTTCACGGTGGCTGGGGCTGCTACGAATGCCGGCAAGTACACCGCAAAGGTAACGGACTTGAGCAACAAAAATTACAAGTTGCCGGCAACGGGGCTTGAACAATCTTTTGAAATAGCCAAGATTCCGCTCACGGTTACGGCCAAGAACGCAACAATTGTCTATGGTGATGAGCCGTCTAATGCAAGTGTTGAATTCAGTGGCTTTGTCGGTGAAGATAATGAAAAGTCCTTGAATGGCTCGCTCATCTATAGTTACGATTATAAGCAGTATGGTGATGTCGGTGAATATACTATTACACCGAGCGGCCTGACGGCTGACAACTACGAAATCGAATTTGTGGCTGGCAAGTTGAGTGTTGAACCGAAGGCCGTTTCTATTGCTTGGGGCAAGTCTTCGTTTGCTTACAACGGTGCGGCTCAGGTTCCGACTGCAACGGCAGAAGGTCTCGTGAATAGCGACAAGTGCGACTTCACGGTGACAGGCGCTGCGGTAAATGCAGGCAAGTACAGTGCTGCGGTGACTGCTTTGAATAATGCAAACTACAAGCTGCCAGAATCCGGCCTTGAACAGCCTTTCGAAATTCTGAAGGCGGATCCGACGATTGTCAAGGCTCCGGCCGCTGTTGAAAATCTGGTGTATAATGGTAAGGCCCAAACGCTTGTGACGGCGGGCGAAGCCAAGAATGGAACGCTGGTCTACAAGATCGGTGATGCGGAAAAGTATTCCGAAACGTTGCCGGCTGCAACGGATGCGGGCGATTATACGGTGTACTTCATGGTGCTCGGCGACGAGAATTACAATGACCTTAAGGCAGAAACGCTTGCGGCTTCTATCGCTGCTCCGGCATCTTCTTCAAGTGCGCCGGCTTCTAGTTCCAGCAGTGTCAAGGCTTCCAGCTCCAGCGCAAAGCCTGCTTCTAGTTCCAGCAGTGTCAAGGCTTCCAGCTCCAGCGCAAAGCCTGCCTCTAGTTCCAGCAGTGTCAAGGCATCCAGCTCTAGCGCAAAGCCTGCCTCCAGCTCCAGCAGCGGCAAGGCTTCTAGTTCCAGCAGCGGCAAGAATTCCATCGCCGCTCCGGCAATTGCGAAGGCTTTGAAGGTCGTGTACTCCCAGAATCAGTTGTTCGTGACGAACCCGGCTGCATCGGACATGGAAGTGCTTGTGTTCGATGTGCAGGGGAACCTCAAGACCCGATACCGTGCATACTCCGCTGGAGAACATCAGGTCTCGCTGCAACAGCTCTACCAGGGCGTTTATATCGTCCGTGTCGAAACTCGCGGCGCGGTAGAGACACTCCAGGTGCGCGTCAAGTAATTTGAGAAAGTTGTAAAAGCGTAAGGCGGGCGTTGCAAGTCCGCCTTTTTTGTTTTGCTATTAACGCTGTCAAGCCCAGCCCTGATCCGCGTATGGGGTGGGCTTTTCCGTTTCATGCAAAAAATGCCCGCTTATGGCGGGCATGACAAAAGCTTTTTTGGCAAGCGTTTATGCTCTCAGAATTTCGATAAGCTGTTTTGCATTCTTTTCGATGAGCACGAATGCTTCGAACATGCGGGCTTCGCGCCACTTGGTCAGGTACTTCGTCTGCCAGTCCACGGCGATCACGTCCGGGTCCTTTGGTCCGTTTTCGTTCTGGTACCAGACTTCCTTCGTGATTTCGCGAATCATGGCGCCCATTTCGGCAGCCGGCTGTAAAGAACCTTTGCAAAGAAGAAGTGCACGAAGGTTGTCGAGCAGGATTTCGTCAGAGGGATTTTCGGCATCCTCGCGGGCGCATTCCCAGATTTCGTCCCGATGACGTTCCGTCCAGCCCATCAAGTATTGTTTGGTCTTTTCAAGCTCGCCCTTGGCAAGCTTTTCATCGACCGCTTCGCGCGGATAATATATGCTGTTTGGATAGAATTCAATCATGATCTACCTCCTTCTGCGAAGTTAAAGCACAAAGACAATGCCCGGGGCGGGACTTGAACCCGCACGGAGTTGCCCCCAAGGGATTTTAAGTCCCCAGTGTCTACCATTCCACCACCTGGGCAGGTTGTGCGAGCAGAATATAGCAAATTTAAGTAGGATAAATTATGCAATTGGGCCAATTATTATGGAAAATATCACATTTTCCCCTAAAAAAATATTTTCTGTTTACAAATGTTTACTTTTGAAGTAGTGTTAATGTATATTATAAATTAGACCAAAACGAGAAAAAGGCATCTTTTTATTGTTAATTTTGGTTCGGTCCTGTTTGGAGATTTTTGTATGTTGAATTACGGTTCTAAAAAGAACGGCTATACTTTGATAGAAGTCCTTGTCGTTGTGTCGATTATGGGAATTCTGTCTTCTATGGGCGTCGTGAGCCTGCGTGGTGCCGTAGTCAATAGCCGAATGAAGGATAACGCTTTAAATACGACCGCTTTTTTGGAACGAATTGCCAATGAAGCTAATCGTATGTCCAAGACCCTTTGCGTCAAGAAAATTTCTCCACATGGACTTGGTGTGTATGTAACGGATGATTGCAGTAGCCTTCCGGAAAATACGTACGATACTTTTTATATCGACGCTCCTGCCGTTTTTGGCTGTGATAATCAAATCCAATTTAGCGTTTTTGAAGGTTCTGACTGGGCTGGTGGCGATGGTGTCATTTTCCAGCCCCGCATCGGGCTTTCTGCGGCTCCTTCTACGGGATATATCTGCATGCAGTATGGCGATGATGATGTCTACGCTGTGGCTGCGAAGTATAAAAACAAGAATATGATTGTCCCTATGTGGAGATCTGGTACCTATTGGGATGAATTGTAGGTGAACTATGACGAAACTTTTGAAAAATAAGAAAGGCTTCGGTATTGTAGAGATCCTGGTCGCAGCTGCGGTCCTTGGTTTTATGTATATGGCGGTGCTCAATCTCCAAGGCGGTAACCACGATGCCCTGTTGCGCATTCGCGGGCGCGATGGTGCCATTGAAGTTGCACAGCAGGTTTTGGATTCCCTTAAGTCTATAGGGATTGCGGCGATCCCGTCGAAGTCTCTTTCCGATACGACTTTTGAAGTTCCCGATATCAACCGCAAATGGGCTCGTGGCCTTGGCGATTCTGCAACGGTGACTTATTCGCCGATGGTGACTGTTGCCCCGACTCAGAATTACACGTCGCAATCATCGTCGCAGTTCGAGACGGTATCGCACATTTATGCTAAACAGGTGAAAGTCAGGGTTTCCTGGAACTTTAAGGGTTCCACGCAGTCTATTGAAGTCTCGAGTGTAATTAGATGAAATGTCATCCTGAGCGAAGTCGAAGGATCCAGTAAAAATATTCGCTAGAAATAACTGGATTCCTCGTCCTAACGGACTCGGAATGACGTTGTTTTGTCTGTTAATTTCCTAATATGTGCATTATCACGGGCCGGTTCTTGCCGGCCTCTGTTTTATGTATCGTGAGCTTTCCGGTGCTATCGTAGCTGAATTGGTCGCCAACGCGTTCCCCGTTCACGTAGTTGAGGCTGTCCTTCAATATGCCGCTCGGGTACCAGTTGCGCCAGATGCCGTGACGCTTGGAGTTTCCGTCTGCGTCTGTTTGCCAAAAACCTTCGCTTGCCATTCTGCCGCCCATGCTGTCTGGGTAGAAACTGCGGCTTGTTTGAATATGCGGTGTGCTGTGCGAGCTATCGGCGGTGCTATCCTCGCGTACCCAGAGTTCTTCGTACAAAAGAACGTGCCCTTTTTGAATGTAGCGGAGCGTTGCCGGATATTTGCCGATGCTTTTCTTGAAATCGTCCTTGTGACTTAAAGTGCAAGAGTCGAGGGTACCATTGGGTTTTTCTGAATGGACGAATAAGGTTTCGGCACAGAATAGCGTTGATGAATTTGCGCAGGTTCCATAAGCGATGCCGGTAACTTCGGATTTATTTGTGGAATCTTCCGCAATAAAACTGCTTTCTCGGACAATGTTGTTGTTCTCGTCGAACCACTGTATTTTTTCACGCCCCTTGAAAAAGCTTGACTTGATTTTTTTGATGAGGGAACCGTCTGCCCTGTAGAATGTTAGAGGCAATGGAGCGAATTGACTTTGTATAACCCCCTCTTCCATGATTTGCGCTTGTTCGCAATTTCCGGCGGCAGAATCAACGGGTCCGTATGATTCGTAGTATTTTTTGTAATTGCCTTCTAAATAGCCGTTCACGCAATCGTAGTATTCCGTGATTTTGCAGTTTCTCCCAAAACGCTTGACATATCCGTTGGCTTCATGGCATCTATTTTCTTCGGCAAGTACTCCGTTGTCGTGAAAATGTTTCCACACTCCGATGTGGTTCCCGTTGTCGTCGTAATGCCATTCAATTGCTTTTACCCCATTGTGATGATAGCCTTCCCAGTCGCCAACAGGGTGGTCGTCTTTATAGAACTGGACCGCTTCGACTTTCTTGTTCTGGTAGTAAACCGTCCACTTGCCGTCTTTTTTCCCTTTGTTGTAGCGCCCGACCATCGCAACATCGCCAAAGCCTGTCCAGCGCTTGAATTCCCCGTGCGGGAGGCTGTCTTCGTAGGGGATTTCGAGTTCCTTGATGCCGTCGTTGTACCATTCGTTACGCTTGAGGATGGTGCCGTCGGGGTAGACCCAGATGGATGTCTTTTTGACGCCGTTAGCGTGCCTTGCGAGGATATGTTCTTCAGCCCGCTCGACTGTACAGCCGGCGAAATAGCATAAAATGGCAAAAAAGACGATTAAATGACGGAGTTTCATTGTTCGTAAAGTAGAAAAAAAGTAATTTCTAGGTGTGAACGGACAGACAAAAAAAACAATTGCAGAAACTTTGCACATGAAAATCCAGACGCCCTGGATCTGGCTTGTCGTCGTTCTTACGATTTGCCTCACGGCGCTGTTTTACGTTTCGCAAAAACCGCAGGTCGCCGTTTATTCCCAGTACGTGAAGTCGCTTTGCGATTACCAGTTTGCCGATGCGAGCCTCATGCGTTCGATGGAACGTGTCCGTAGCGGTTACGAGGTGGATTCGGCGGTGGTGCTTGCGCAGATGATGACGCTCCGCGAAGTGGCGCTTTCGTTTGAGGCTGGCATCCAGAAACTTGAACAGTCGGGCTTTTCGGCGCCTCCGGCGGCGTCGGTTTCGCAATTCAAATCGAGCGTCCTTGCGAAGGTCTCGTGCTTGCAGCGCTATCTTTCGGAACGCTTGGCGTGGCATGACGATTTGGAACGCGTTTACCGCCTGATGGAGATGAACTCTTCGGACATCGATTTGTCGCTTTTGCGCAAGCTGGATTCTGCACGTGCGGGGTATGACGTGTTGCTGGATGACCTTGTGTTGCCGGAGTCGATCAACAAGCGCGTCGTGTCGCTGCTCGAAAAAAATCGGAATTTGCACAATGTCTGGAACCAGTTCGATAACGATAAGACGCTCAGCGTGAGTGATGAACTGCTCCACTTTTTCCAGATGGAATACGTGAAAGAAATTTCTTTGTCGGCGAAAGTTCCGCTAGCGTTCTACTTCCTGTCGCTTGTGCTTTTGCTTGCTACATTCTTCTTTATATTTAAGTCTAACAAGGATTAAAATGTCTGTATTTCGTGTTCGTAAAGTTGCTTTTATCAATTTTGGATTGCTGTTCATCTTCCTTGCGAGCTGGATTTCGTGGTACATGTACCCTCTCGCGAGAAGCGTTACGAAGGAGTTCTCTTTTGAATACGGCTTCGCTGCGGCTGAGTGGGAAGAGCACTTCTTTTATGGCAAGGTGAGCTATGCCGCTGTTCCTAGCTTGTTTGGTGGTTCGAATATTCCGTTCTTTGATAAAATCTATTTCCAGCTCAACGGGGATTCCAAGTGCACGTTTGTCCTTTATGCAAACGATGAAATTCTTGACGAACTTGCGGAATGGTACGATTTTTCGGCTGCAAATGCAAGCGAAATCCCGATGGAGGTGCGCGCGGTTAAGGTGGGGGACAAGTATGTCGTGAAGTCCATGACCTCGACAGAGGGGACGCTCAGCTGGGAATATTTGATGGACGAATTCCATTTTTACTGGTGCTTTGTGGGCTTGTGTCTTGTAGCCTTTATGGTGCTTGTAGGGATTGCGTTGATTCTTGTGGGGCTTGTGCATAAGCCGCGCCAGCTGAAATCCCAGCCTTTGCCAAACGGTGCTGAATGATGAACCGGTCCGTTTTTTTTGTGGTGCTGCTGTTTGCTTTTTTCATGGCAGGCGGGCAGACCTTTGCTGCGCAGGATTCCCTGCTTGTCCCGTTTGGGGAGTCTGGGGGCGAAAGCGCAACGGGAATCTGGTGGCCGGAACCTGTGGCCAAGAAAGCGGCTAAAGTAAGTAAGTCCAGGATTGCGAAGCGTGATGAAAATTTGCGCGCTGTTCGCGAGCGGGCTTCGGTCGTTGTATGGTTTCACGGTGGCATGAGTAGTGGCCATTGCGAAAAGGGATTTGTTGCCGGAGCCGATTTTGCGGAACTTTATCCCGAAAAAATTGTGGTCAGCGTTTCTGCTTGCCGCGAGAACCATTGGCTGACAAGGGGCATGATCGACGCTGTTGATGCGGCGCTTGATTCCGTGGCGGCCGGGAGAAAGGTTCCGGTGGAGCACGTGTCACTGGTGGGAATCTCGGATGGCACTCTTGGTGTCTTGGCTTATTCGGTTGAAGGTCGCCGGAAGGTGGATGACCGTTTGCTGATGAGTTCTTTCGGGAAATTCCTGGGAGAACCGGCGGTGCTTGCATCGCAGAAGAAAATGCAGTCGGGGCGTTTCCGCTTTTTGCAGGGGGGCAAGGATAGGCTTTATCCGTCAGACCAGACGGTTCCGTGGATAACGGATTTTTGCAAGGTGGTTTCGGTGGACTGCGAACTCCGGTTCGACCCGGAAGGCGAACACGACTGGAACTACTGGAAGGGCCGGCGCATGGACTGGATCCGCGACGCCATCCGCAAATAATTTGGGCTTTGCGCACAAATAACCGCCAAATTCAAGCGACCCCTTGACAAAAGGGCTATTTTTTTCAAAATTTGGTGCACCACGCGGATGTGGTGGAATTGGTAGACACGCTAGATTCAGGTTCTAGTGCCTGCAAGGGCATGAAGGTTCAAGTCCTTTCATCCGCACTGAAAAACCCGGTAGTTCGCTATCGGGTTTTTCGTTTTTTTTCTCGATAACGTCATTCTCGACTAACGAAAATATGTACTCTTTTGGGCGATTGTTTTTTTGCGAAAGGTCATAATGAGCGATTGTTTAGACAATGAACTTTGCGAATTTACGCTGCAAGAGGTTGTGGGCGACCGCGTTCTGCTGCGGCCGCTTGTCGATGCGGACGTGCAGCCTCTGTTCGAGTTGATTGAAGGCTCTCGCGAGTTCTTGTCGGTGCATTTGCCGTGGCCTGCTGAGGAATGCTTTACTCCCGAAGATATTGCCTCGAAAATTGATGCTTGGGACTTGCAGGCGCAGATGGCTAACGGCGCTTGCTGGGGCGTTTTCGAGAAGGCTTCGCAAAAAATCGCGGGTTGCATTATGCTTGGCTGGGTGCAGTGGAAAAACCGCTCGGCGACTGTGAGCTATTGGCTCGGCAAGGATTTTTGCGGGCGTGGGCTTGCGACTGAAGCGCTTTTGCTCGTGGCGGGCGAATCTTTTGCGATGGGGCTGAACCGCCTCGAACTGACGGCGGCGGTCAACAACCCGAAGAGTGCCGCCGTTGCCCGCCGTGCCGGATTTGCGGAAGAAGGAATCTGTCGTGAGTACGAGCGTCTCCACGGGCGCTTCGAAGACCATGTCCGCTTTTCGCTTCTCGCGAAAGATTTTTAAGTGCGTTCGGGGCGTTGCGGGGTGCCCCCGCTAGAAGGGGTGATGGAAGACTTGCCCTAGAAGGAGGTGCCCGCTCGGTGGCGGGCATGACATGAGGGGCAAGGCTGCAATCAGGGGGAATCTTCCCCCCTTTTATAGTCCGTTCGGCTCTATTGCGTTAATGAAACTCCGTCTACGCCTCACTCTCGCCAACGCGACTTGTTTATACAAGTCGTTTATGGCTCACGTGTGAAATTCAAGATGTAAAATAACGTCGACTACAAGTATGGTTACTTGAGTAAACGAGAAAAGCTTTTTATTCTTTGATTTTGTGGTGGAAGACTTCTATTTTATAGCTGTATGGAAACAGGAGAAAATCGCATAGTTGAACCTGATGTTTTGTTGTACACGAACTATCGTGTATTTTTGCGGGATTATTACGAGTTCAAGAAGAAGACGGTTCCGGCGTTCAGCCTCCGGTTCTTCGCGGAAAAGGCTGGGCTTTCGAGCCATGCCCATCTCAAGCTCACGATTGACGGCAAGCGGAATATTACAAAGAACACGGTTGTAAAGCTTATTCACGGTCTCGGATTGGATGGCCAGCGAGCTGCATATTTTGAAAGTCTAGTTTTTTTCAATCAGGCCCAGACGGATGCGGATAAGCAGGTCTACTACGCCCAGCTTTTGAAGGCGAGTCCGCGCTCCAAGCTGCACAAAATGGATTCTGCTCAGCTTCGTATTTTCCGCGAATGGCATCATTCTGCGATTCTTGAGATGGTGGCTCTCAAGGATTTTCGGCCTGTTCCCGACTGGATTTCGAAACGTCTTGGCGGTCTTGTGACGCCTGCCCAGGTGATGGAGTCGCTCAAGCTTCTCGTTGAACTTGGACTTCTGGTGAAGACTGCTAACGGCTACCGGCAGCGCGACCCCTTGATTACGACGGACGATGAAGTCCAGGATCTGATGGTCAAGATGTATCATCTGCAGATGCTGAAGCTCTCGGCGGACATGCTTTCGGCGCTTCCGGCTGCTCAAAGGGATGTTTCGGCGCTGACTTTTAGCATTAAGCGCGAAGATTTCCCGAATTTGAAAAAACATTTGCAACTTATGCGCAAAGAACTGCTAGATTTCTCTGCAAAAGCGGGAGAAGCTGAAGAGGTTGTGCAAATCAACATCCAGCTTTACCCTCTTACACGAGGAGTATGATGCGTTTCTTGAGGTCAATTGTTGTCTGTGCGCTTATGGCGTTGTTGTTTGTCGGATGTTCTGGTTCCGATGCCTCGGCTGGTATTGAAATTGGAAATCCGGAAATCCAAAGCGTGGCTCTCACAGCTGATTTCTCGATTGACTATTCTGACGCAAAACCGATGATGCTTGCTAAGCCTGCATCGACCGATGAAGATGTGGTCATAGATACGTTCCATTTGACGTTGATGAATATAATCTCGTATAGCAGTTTCTATACGGGGGTATCAACGGATGAGTATGATGGCGGCGTTCGGCTCTGGCCTTACAGGGATAATCCGGCTGCGGTACTTCCCATTTCGTTTACGGAAGGTGAGTTTGTTAAGGATGCCTTTGATAATATCAACTTGAAGCGGGACGGATTCCTTAAGGAAATTGGCGTTGGCTTCGAAGTGAATCAAAGTCATGGGGTCAATGCTATCTGTGGCCGAGTCCGTAAGGATGGCAAAAAAATCCCGTTTGTCTACGAACTGTCCAACTTCCAGTCGTTCTCGTTGCGTTACCATTTCTCGCAGATAGACTTGCAGGATTCTGTAGTGAATTTATCTGTTATGTTCCGTGTGCACCGCTTTGCGGACGTGCTTGACTTTGCCTCGGCTGAAATCGGGGAAGATGGCGTTATCCACATAAGCAAGACGGAAAATGAAAGCTTGTGGAAACTTCTGAACGAACGCTTTGTCCCTAGCTTCCAGGCGTTACGCTATGAATATTCAAATGCGAGAGGCCGTACGGTTAGCGATTATGTCGATGACATTTGGGATGGCATGAGCGAGGTCTTTAACAAGAACTTGATTACGAACGGTGATTTTAAGGACGGCGGTAAGGACTGGATATTCCATACGCAGTTTCGTGGAGTGGCTGACACGGCGATTGTCCAGGAAAAGAATTCGAATGTAATGAGCGTTCGTGTGACTAATGGTGGAGATACTTCTTTTAGTGTCCAGCTGCTCCATGAAAATATCCCTGTAGTTGCTGGTGCGACGTACAAGTTTGTATTTACTATCTGGTCTGATGTCGAGGATTCTGTTACGGCCCGATTGGGAACGTACTTGCGCTATACGACTAATGGTTTCCAGGAACATGTCTTTGTTTCGAAGGCTGGGAAATCGTTTGAAATAGAATTTTCGCCATCGGTAACGGACCCGTTTGCTCGCCTGGATTTGAATCTGGGACGCAGGAAACGGACGTTCTGGATCAAGGACGTGCAGTTGATTAGAATTAAGTAGTTTGCTAAATTCTAGTCATTATGGCTACTATTCCTACTCTAAAAGAAAATCTCGTTATTGAAAATATCCGCCCGAGCATCGAGGGCGGCCGCTTCATGCTCAAGCGTGAACCCGGTGACACAGTGACACTCCAGGCTGACATCTTCCGCCACAGTCACGAAAAGTACGATGCAGCGATTTTTTACCGCCACGTTTCCAAGAAAAAGTGGGAACAGGCTCCGATGCACTTTGTGGACAACGACCTTTGGGAAGGCTCCTTCACGGTGGGAAACATCGGTTATTACGAATACAAGATTTGCGCATGGACCAAGGAACCGAAGGACGTTCCGACTGAAAGTCCAGTGATGAAGCTCCGTGTGGACCCGGTCTACAGCCGCGTGGGTACGTGGTACGAAATGTGGCCGAAGAGCCAGGGCACGGACCCGAACAAGAGCGCAACGTGGAAAGATTGCGAGAAGCAACTCGACTACATTGCGGGGCTTGGCTTTGATACGGTTTACCTTGTTCCGATCCACCCGATTGGTGTCACGAACCGCAAGGGCGCAAACAACGCGCTCCACGCCAAGGTTGACAAGAAGGGCAATCCGCTTGAACCGGGATGCCCGTACGCTGTCGGTAACAAGAACGGTGGTCATTACGATGTGGACCCGGAACTCGGGACCATGAAGGACTTCGAACATTTTGCAAAAGCCGCTCGCGCCAAGGGTCTCCGCCTTGCTTTGGACATTGCGCTCAACTGCAGCCCGGACCATCCGTATGTGAAGTCGCACCCGGAATGGTTCTACCACGAACCGGATGGTAGCATCAAGTTTGCAGAAAACCCGCCCAAGAAGTACGAAGACATTTATCCGTTCGACTACTACAACGAGAACTACAAGGCTCTGTGGCAGGAAATCGAGAACATTATTTTGTTCTGGGCGGACAAGGGCGTTGAAATTTTCCGTATCGACAACCCGCATACGAAACCGTTCCCGTTCTGGGAATGGCTCATCGCCGACGTGAAGGAAAAGCGCCCGGAACTCGTGTTCCTCGCCGAAGCATTCACGCGTCCGAAGATGATGCACCGCCTTGCAAAATCCGGCTTTGACATGAGCTACACGTATTTCGCATGGCGCTCTGCAAAGTGGGAATTTGAACAGTACTTGAAGGAACTCACGCAGTCCGACGCTAAGGAATACATGCGTGGAATCTTCTTCCCGACGACGCCGGATATCTTCCCGAAGTATCTTGCATACAAAGGTGCAAACGCGTTTAAGCAGCGCTATTTCTTGGCCGCGACGCTTTCGAGCCTCACGGGTATGTACAACGGATACGAACTTTGCGAAAATATCCCAAGCCCGATCAAGGAAGAACTTGCCGATAGCGAAAAGTATCAGTACAAAGTACACAACTGGTCTGGTCCGGGCATTCAGGACTTTGTTCGTCGTCTGAATGTCGCTCGTCAGGAGCATGTTGCCTTGCAGGAATACGATAACCTCGATTTCCATTACGCTCAGAACGACCAGCTTATGGTTTACTCCAAGAAGTCTGGCGATGACGTGATTCTCTGCGTGTGCAATATGGACATGGACCACGTGCAGGAAGGTATTGTTGAACTCGACATGGCTAAGCTTGGCCTCCAGAACGATTCGTTCTTCTTCTTGAAGGACATCGTGACCGACGAAAGCTATGTCTGGCGTGGCAACAAAAACTACGTGAAGCTTGACCCTGCAAAGGCTCCTGGCCATATGTTCGTGGTGAAGAAAATCTAAAACTCGCGAATCGCGAACGAAACGCCTCAATCGCAATTAGAAACGCCCCGGAAGCCGCCGCTCCCGGGGCGTTTCTTTTTGGGGGAATGCTCACAAAAACTCTTTTTAAAAGCTTTTTTTGTGTCTTTTTTAGAGGATTAAATCTAATTTTAGACGAGGTATTTAAAGGATGATTATGAAAAAAATTTTATTGAGTTCGATATTGGCTGCGGGCGCCGTTGCAATGTATAGCGCCTGCTCTGATGATTCTCCATCTCCGCTTACTCCGTCTGTTGCGGCTTCTTCATCGAGTGTCGATTGGTTTGTAAGCAGCTCTGGTGTAGATGGAAGTGGCGATTTGGGATCAAGCTCTTCTGTGGCGCCGGGATCCAGTGCCTCTAACTCGAGTTCTTCTGTGGTTGTTCCGCCTAATTCGGCGACGAGTTCTAGCAATGGTGGGTCGTCTCAGTCGAGTTCTTCAGTCAATCCGACATCTAGCGCCACTCCGAATTCGTCTGCCGTTGAAAGCTCTAGCAGTGCTGAACCAGAATTAGGTGCAGATGGATTCCCGACTCTTGAATCTTACGGCCCGCCTCCGGCCGAATACACCAAGGACATCAGCGCTACGGCAAAGCGCGGTTGGAATACCCGCTACTGGGATGCTTGCAAGCCGCATTGCTCCTGGCTTAGGGAAAACGCTAACGATGTGACTCGTGCAGACACGTCTTCCGATGTGGCCTACATTGCCGACTATGGCACTGCGCGTAACTGCAACATTCACGATGTCGAAGTCCCTACCTTTACCTTGGGGGACGTATCGAGGGCCTGGTTCGGTTATAACGGGACCAGGAGCGCTTGCGGCGACGAAAAGGAAAAGGGCGTGTTCACCTGCACGGACATGGCGCCTATTGCCGTGAACGATACGCTTTCTTATGCATACGTTGCGGGCACTGCCGATAGCAAGTGCGGCAAGTGCTACCATTTGCAGTACGACGGCCACTTCGCAAACGAGATGGAAAACAACCCGCCAAGGGAAACTCACCGGGCGCTCAAGGGCAAGCACATGATTGTGATGGCCTCTAACATCGGTATGGATGTGGCTGGCGGTAACCCGAATCTTCCGGCAGGCCAGTTCGACTTGATGGTGCCGGGCGGTGGCGTGGGCGCCTTTGACGCTCTTACTGTTCAGGTAAACAAAGGCCGCGACTTTAACTGGGGCGCAGGCTTTGGCGGATTCTTGACCGAATGCCAGAACAAGCTCGGCTACGAGGCTACTCTTGTCGCGTACCAGACCTGCATCAAGGATATGTGCGACGCGGCCTTCGGCGACGCCGGCCTCCCGAACCTTTTGCGCGGTTGCCACTGGTTTGCCGACTGGTACAAGGCTGCAGACAATCCGACCTACTACATCGAAGAAGTGGAATGTCCGCAGTACTTGATCGACCATTACATGAGCCGATTCAACACCACTACGCAAACCAACATCAAGAAGGTGACGGACTGGTCCACTTACAAGGAAGGCGATGTGCTTGACACGCTCCATTGCTGGAAGGCGGGCGAGGCTCCTCCAGAAAACGGCTGGACGAATCCGAGTGCCGGTTGTGATGTTAAATAAAGAAATAGAATGAATTTGTGGCTCCCTGCTCACTGCGGGGAGCTTTTTTTATGCTTTGTCACCTGGGCTTGTTATCCAAGGGCCGCAGGCGACGGGATCTACAGACTGTTGTGCGAAAGATTTCTGTTTACAGAATGTGGATAATCTGTCGTGCGGTGGCATACATCCCGTTTTTAGCGAAAAAAGTGAAAAAAAGTGAATTTTTTTTACTTTTACCCCTTGCAAAGTCATCGTAAAATTCTATAATTGGCGCCGTTCCTGAGAGACGAGGCCGAAACGAAGAAACGAAAGCCCACGACGAAGGAAAAAGCGAAAGCCCGCGAGACTTTCGGGAAGATTGAAGGAATCGGAGATGTGCTTAGTGACGGCCCAAGAAAATTTCTTGGAAGTCTTTTACGGAAAACAGGACAGACTATTTAAAAAATCAATGAAGAGTTTGATCCTGGCTCAGAAC